>JAPLJI010000114.1 GCA_026388655.1 Pseudomonadota bacterium | reverse complement strand
TCGACGAAACCCAGGCTTTTTCAGCCGCTGCGGCCCTCTACAACTGCTCGCTGATGGCCCACACGCTGGGGATCGGGTGCTGCTTCAATGGCTTTCTCTGGATGGCGATCAATTTCAACAGGAAGCTCCGGAAGTGGTTCGGCCTCCCCCGGAACCTGAAATGCTACGGGGCGATGACCCTCGGCTACCAGGAAGTGAAATATCACCGCCTGGTCAAGCGCAACCCGGTAAAGGTGGAATGGAGGTAAAGACCAAGAACTGAGCATGGTATGCAGCAAGCAGTAGGTAGCCCACAGCCGAAAAGTCTATAAGTTAGGAAGCTTAAGAGTAAAAGGATAGAATTATGAAAACCCTGATCATTTACTTTTCCCAGACCGGGTACACGAAGAAGGCGGCCGAGTGCATCCGCGACGGGATCGTGTCGGCGGGAGGCCAGTGCGAGCTGGTGACGCTGGATAAAGTCAACGTGAAATCCCTGGCCGGATACGACCTAGTCGGTCTGGGCTGCCCGGTCTTTTACTACCAGGAACCCTTTCATGTCCGCGATTTCATCGACGCCCTCCCCGAGTTGAAGGGGAAGCTCTGGTTTGTCTTCGCTAGTCATGCCTCGGTCCTGGGGATAACCCTGAATTCCATGACCGAGCATCTCCAGAAGAAAGGGGTGACGGTAATCGGCTACTTCGACATGTACGCCGACGCCACCGCGCCCTTCAGCCCCCACCCCACCACCACCACCGGGCACCCGGATGAGATCGACCTTGAGCGGGCCCGGGTCTTCGGCCGGGAGATTGTACCCCGCTGGGAGAAGATCTCCCGGGGCGACCTGGGCCTCATCCCCGAGCCCCAGCCGGTGGACGAGGAGTGGGTGAAAAGCGCCGAGATGTTAAGCCGGGAACTGGTGAAAAACATCATGCCCCAGCTGACTATCAATAAGGAACTTTGCACCGGCTGCGGCCAGTGCGAGGAAAACTGCCCCGTCCACGGTATCGATATCAGTTCCGACCCGCCCCGCATCCAGAACCCCTGTATTCACTGCTGTTTCTGCGTGGAGGTCTGCCCGGTGATGGCCATCGAGGGCGACTATGAGATGGTCGCCTCCATGAACCCCGGGCACTACGCCCGCTGGAAGGTGGCGCTGGACCAGGCCGCCGCTCGGGAGGAATTCCGGTGGCTGGTCGATTACGACCAGATCGATTTCGACGACTACATGTACAAGCAGTGGAAGAGGGAGAGAAAGTAACAATCCGTAACCGGTAACCGGCAACCGGCAACCAGAAAAAATTTAATGCAACGTCTTCCCCGGGGTCCGGAGGGAAGCAATTTCTGAAAAAAATAGGCCCGCGTTCAGGGCCTCTACTAAACAATTTATTCAGAATAATCAGCACGTTACCCTCACCTGCCAGACCGGAGTTTAAAGTCCCGGATTATCCGCTTGATCGGGGGATACGATTTTCCGGTGAAGGGGGGTGGCGGGGTGCCGCCTCCATTTATTTCTAATCTCAGGATATTGGCGACTGGATCGGGCCGGGCGCCGTGGCGGCGCGCAAACCAATCTTCTTTTCAGGCTGGCGAATCTGCCCGGGGCAGCCGCACGGTGAAGGTGCTCCCTTTTCCGGGCGCGCTTTCGACTCCGATCTCCCCTCCGTGCGCCTTCACCAGGGCCCGAGCCAGGGCCAGGCCCAGACCGCTTCCGGGCTGGGAGCGGCTGGGATCCCCCCGATAAAACCGTTCAAAGATGCGGGGAATGTCTTCGGGCCGGATCCCGCTTCCCGTGTCGGCAATGGAGATCATGATATCTGAAGGGGTCAGGCTCAGGGCCAGCAGGACTCTTCCCCCGGGTGATGAATATTTGATGGCATTGTCGAGCAGGTTGGCCACTACCCGCTGAAGCTGGGCGGTATTTCCTTGGATGATCATCGGCTCTCGCGGGATCGAGACTTCGAGTTGAACTCCTTTATCATCCGCAACCGATTGGAACAGGTCTCCGGCCGCGCCCGCCACTTCGGCCATGTCCACCTCCGCTTTTGAAACCGGTGCCACCCCCGCTTCTGTTTTGGCGATTTCCAGGATGGTGTTGATAATGCCGAGCATCCGATCGCTCTCTTCCATGACTTCTTCCGCCAGTTCACTCGGCTCCGGGGCCGGCTTACTACTGAGAAGAATAGATTCGGCCAACCCCCGCATCCGGGTGATAGGGCTCTTCAAGTCGTGAGCGATGTCTCCGGTAACCTCCTTCAACTCCGTCATGAGTGTCTGGACGCGCTCGACCATGGTATTGAAAGATTCAGCCAGACGGTCGATCTCGTCCCCGCGCCCGTGGAGAGGAACCCGCCGGGAAAAATCGCCCTGCCGGATGCGGTCCGCGGCTAAAGTGACCTCTTCGACCCCGGCCAGGGCTCGCCGGATCATCAACCATCCCCCGAGGAAAGCCAAGACCAGCACGATTGCGATCACCCAAGAGGAAAATTCGCGGTATTCGTCCAGGATTACTTCCTCATCCCCCAGCCTTTTTCCAACCTGAACCACGCTGCCGTCCGGCATTTTCAAGTATCCCAGCCGGACTATGCGCCTATGATGACCCGAGGGGTGCAAAGTCTCGAAAACGATCCTCCCGCCCGGCAGATGATGAAGCAGTTCCGGGTCAGGAACCAAACCCCGCCAGGAATTAGGATCGCTGACCGCCACTTCGCCTCCGTCGGCGGTCTCGAGCCGGCTGAAGACTTCGCTGGCTTCTCCGGGCATAACTTCCCGGTTTAAATCCGCCCTCAACGCTTTGATCCCCCGGGTCTCGTAGAGAACGCTGATTTCGCGGGCCTCCGCCGCCAGCATTTGATCGACACGCTGACTCATATTCGTCCGAAGAATAAAGTAGATGACCGAAACGATAACGAGCGAAGATAAAGCCGACAGGATGACGAGCCCGAGAGTCAGGCGGAACGTCAGGCTCTGGAAAAAACTAAACCTCCGACTTAAGGACATAGCCAACCCCGCGGATGGTATGAATGAGTTTTCGATCGAAAGGGCGATCGACCTTGTCCCGCAAACGCGAAATCCGCGCCTCCACCACGTTGGTCAGCGGATCGAAGTTATAGTTCCAGACATGTTCCATGATCATGGTCTTGGAAACCACCCGCCCGGCGCTGCGCATGAGGTATTCGAGAAGCGCGAATTCTCTCGGCTGCAGTTCGATGCGCCGGCCCTGCCGGGTAACCTCGCGAGACAGGAGATCCACGGCCAGGTCGCCCACCACCAGCCGGGTGGCCTCCGCCGCGGCGGTGGTCCGGCGGATCAAGGCCTGAATCCGCGCCAGCAACTCCGAGAAGGAGAATGGCTTGGCCAGGTAATCATCTCCACCCGCCTGGAGTCCCCTGATCCGGTCGTCGAGAGAGCCCTTGGCGCTCAAAATGATGGTCGGCGTCTTCACCTTCTGCCGGGCCATCTCTGCGATCATGGTCAGGCCGTCCATCCGAGGCAGCATCAGGTCGGCAATAACCACATCGTACCGTTCCATTATGATCCGACGAAGTCCTTCTTCTCCGTCGCAGGCGTGTTCCGCGGCATAACCGGCTTCCTGCAATCCTCTCAGAATGAAAGCCGCGGTTTTTTTATCATCTTCGACGAGGAGAATCTTCATTATGCTTATAAATTATCACACCAGACCCCAGCGTCCAATATCAAATCGGCACATTACTAAACGGTAATGTGCCGGTAAGGTTGGCGCAAGGCAAGGGCTTTATCTTTAAACAGAATTTTGTACAGAGAATGTTAACAACAGGGATTTGACCAGTCAGTTTTGAACGAACATTGAAAAAACGTGAATTAAAAATATCTCTAATCTTTTTTGCGATCTTCTTTTTCTGTTCCGACCCGGCGGCCGCCGTTACCTTGAAGGAATGCCAGGTTCTGGCCCTGCGTAACAGTAAATTGCTGGAGTCTTATGACAACCTTATCCAATCCAGCATTTATTCCCACCGCAAGGACAAGCTCGCGGTTCTGCCTCAATTATCCGTTTTTTATCAGCCTGATTACGCCTGGTTTGGCGATCAGGTGGATTTTGCCCGCCAGGGCTGGCGCCATAAATTAGGGACGACGATCTCCATGGACGTCCCTAAAATCCTGGCCGACTATCCTCAGCTGAGCAATCTGGAGATTGAAAAAAGCACATTAATCAGAAAGATAGCCGAAAGCGAAGTTCTCCAAAACCTGACCCAGAACTATTACAAACTCTATGTTCTTTTAAAGAAAAAAGTTTATTACGCCAAGGCGGAGTCTTTCATCGGCAGGCATATCAAAGACATTGAAAGCCTGCACGCAAAAGGCGTGGATCTGAAGTTGGATCTGATCAGAGCCCGGATGCAGTTGAACTCTCTCAATATCTCGATCAGCAATCTCAATCAGGAAATTACCAACGCTCTTAACTCACTCAATTCCATGATGAACACCGGATATAAAGAATCCGATTTTACGATGACGGACGCTCCCGACCCGACCGCGAACAAAGCCGGCCAGGTTTTCCCGGAGGGAAACGCATCCCGGGGCAACCTGGGGGGTTCAGATTTAAGTAAAATGGATGAACTTGACCTTAAAATCGCCGAAGAAAAATATCGCCAAAGTAAATATTCCTATCTTCCTTCCCTGCAAGGGGGATTTGAATATAACGCGCATACCCTCGACCCGGCCGTCGAAAGATTTCGAACATTTATCGAGTTGGATTTAAATGTGTTTGATTTCGGCCAGAAATCGAACGATGAAAAGATTCTGAAATTCAGCTATGAATCGCAGAAAAAGCTGTCCGCGGAAAATCAGAAAAAGCTCAAATTCCGGATCGATCAGCTGATCACCGGGATAAATAACCTGCAGATAATTTACGAAAACTCCCTCGACAATATTTCCAACGCCGAAAAAGCCCTGAACACCGCCAAGGAATATTATCAACAGGGCAAAATCAAGGAGACGGATATCCTGAGTATTTTCTCTGAATATCTGGGCGCCCAGGACCAGAGCTATGACACTGTATCGGATTTTCTCTCCAAGAAGGCCGAATTGGATACCCTGATCAAAGGTTTGGAATAATGAAAAAATTGGTTGACTGGCTCGACCAGAACCATCTCGCCATTATGTTTGCTTTGGTGGTCGCACTGGCCGCCAGCATTTATGCTTACATCAGCCTGCCCAAGGACGTTTTTCCCCAGGGCGATTTTCCCAGATTTCAGATAACCGCTGACATTGGCTTTGCCTCATTGAATGAAACGGAAATCAGCGTTACCAGGCCGATCGAAGAAGTCGTGAAAACCGTGCCCGATGCGAAAGAAGTCCGCTCCGTGACCGAGCGAGGGACTTCCACCATCGATGTATATCTGAAATGGGGAACCAACCTGGATCAGGCTTTTCAATATATTCAGAGCCGGATCAGCCAGGCCCGGGGTTCCCTGCCTCCCAATATAAACATCGATGTCGTGAGGATGACTACCAGCGCCTTTCCCATGTCTGAATACGGCATCTGGTCCGACCAATTCGACCAAAAAGAACTTTATACAATCGTCAGATACAGCGTCATTCCCAAGTTGATCGGGATTGAAGGCATCTACGGTTTGAATGTCATCGGCGGCGAGGAGCCGGAAATCTGGATCAAATTCGACCCCCGGAAATTAGCTAAGTTCAACCTCGATACCACCGCCATCGGGAATGCCATCGATGAGGCCAACAAAATTTCCTTTATCGGAAATATTACCAAAGGTAAAAATGCCTTCTTCGCCACCGGGGGCGATAAGCTGCCCGATCTCAATAAGATCGGCCAAATAGTGGTTGCTTCCCGAATGGGCTTGCCGATCCGCCTCCAGGATGTCGCCGAGATAAAAGAATCCCATGCGGAGACCAGAAGGATAGTCAGCGTTAACGGCCACCCCGGCCTTTTTATCGACGTCCAGAAACAGCAGAACGCCGATGGCCTGAAAGTTTCCCAAAGTCTGGACGAGAGAATGGCGGAGATCGAAAAGGAATTCGGGGGCCGGCTGCACCTGACCAAATGGGATCTCTCGGATTTTGTCGGCAGTTCCATTCACGGGATCATGATCGATATCTTTATCGGTATCGGGATAATTTTATTAATCGTCTTTTACATCATGAACAGGTTCAGATATTCCCTTCCGATTATCCTGGTTTTGCCGGTGGTATTGATGTCCGAATTTTTAGTATTAAAAATACTGGGCCTGACGATAAACATCATGACCCTCGGGGGCTTGTCCGCGGCCATCGGGATCATTGCGGATAATGCCATCGTTATTACGGAAAACTATATCCGGTTCAGGGCGGAAAGCCGAACCCGCGACACCCTTTCTTCTTCTTTGGCCTATATTGTGCCCATAACCATCTGGGCCACCGCGGTAACAGTAATCGTATTCGTCCCTTTGAACATTTTAAGCGGGGTATCCGGTTTATTTTTCAAGCCTCTGGCAATTACCTTGGCCACCACCATTTGCATTTCTCTGTTCATGGCTATTTTTGTAATCCCGGTTTTCATCAGGTACTTTATCGAAAAGGACCAGGGAAAAATCTCGGAGGTTAAGGAAAGAGTGCTCTTCCGCATCGCCAGGAAGGGTTACGATAAAATTTTAAACGCCGCCTTGAGATTTAAATGGGTAGTGGTTGTCGTGTCTATTCTTATCATCATTCTCGGGATTATTTCATTTTTTAGGCTTTCAAACGGCTTTCTTCCGGAATGGGATGAAGGAGATATCGTTTTTGATTACATCGCTCCGGGCGGATCCTCTATCCATCAGACCGACGAGACCATCAGCCGGGTCGAAGAAATTATAAAGAAAACGCCCGCGGTCAAGATGTACATCAGGAAGACGGGCACGCATCTGGGGACTCCTTTCGCTTCCTCAAATGTGGGGGAGATAGTGATTTTGCTTGAGCAAAACCGGAAGATCTCCACCTTTCAGGTCATGGATAAGCTGCGGAACGAGGTTTCCCGGTCGGTTCCGGAACTTGACACGGATATTCATCAGATCCTGCCGGACCGGATCGGGGATCTGACCGGCGTTACGAAGCCCATCGTCGTGAACATAATCGGCAATGATTTGACTAAAATGAATGCTGCCGCCGAAGAGATCAAAGGACGACTGGAGAAAATCCCGGGCTTAAACGACGTCTTGATCGATCTGCCTCCTCCGCAAAAAGAAATAAAAGTCTCGGTCAACCAGGAAAATGCCTCGTTACTGGGCGTCAATATCGGCGAGGTATTTCGACATGCCCAATTAGCCCTTTATGGAGAGGTGGTTTCGAATTTTCAAAAAGGCCTCCAGACCATCCCGATCCGGCAGTTTTACAAAGGTGATTACCGAAACAATATTAACCAGGTAGCGAAAATACCTGTTTTCACCCCCAACGGAGGCATCTTGCCTCTCGGAAAACTCGCAACGTTTACCCTGGCCGATCAAAACCCCGAAATCCATCATAAAAACGGCTCCATCGCGGTAAATGTGAATGCCGAGATCTCGGGAAGGCCCCTCGGCGATGTGGTAAAAGATATCAAAAACGCTCTGGCAACCATCAAAAATGACAACTTCACCACCGAGCTTACCGGCAATTACGAAAGCCAGCAAAAATCGTTCGCGGAACTACTTTTTGTTTTGCTGATCTCGATCGTGATGATCCTGGGGCTGTTGTTGTTTGTCTTCGAGTCATACAAAACCGCCATGGCGGTTTTCCTGGGGACGTTAGCCTCCGCCACTTTCGTAATATTCGGGCTCCTGATAACCCGTACCGAGTTTGACGTATCTTCATTTACAGGCATGATCACGGTGATGGGGATAGTGGTCAACAACGGAATCCTGGTGATTGATTTTGTGGAAAGAGCCAGGAAATCCGGCTTAGATATAATCGCTTCGCTGAAAGAGGCCGTGGCTTTGAGGTTCAGACCGGTATTAATTACGAACCTGGCGGCCATGGCCGGGTTCTTTCCCATGGCCCTGAACCTTGGGCACGGCGGAGAGGTTTTGCGCCCCTTTTCCATCGCGATGATCAGCGGCCTGCTTGGCTCCATGTTTTTTTCCCTGGTGATTATGCCGGTTTTCTATTTGGTCATGCATTCCCGTGGAAAAACAACCCGATCGGGAACCTTAGATAAACTATTCCGGAGATTTCGTCTTTTCCTTATCGAGACCGGAGCTGGAAGTCCCTGATTATCAGCCCTTCGACAGACTCAGGGCTGATACTGAGCGACTCTTTTTTCCTTCCCTTTAAATCGGGGTCCGGGTGTAGTCGAAGTATCAGCTTTTTCGGGGAATAGAATTCTCCGGTGAAGGGGGGTGGCGGGGCGCCGCCTCCATTTATCGAAGATAAATACCCTCCGAGGCCTCAGCGAAGGCGGACCGCAATCAGCAAAGAAAATTGCCGCCCCGGAATCTGAAAAGCCCCCGGAATTCCCCTTGACCATTTATGAACATATGTTCATAATTAAATCGGAGGTGTTTTTTCATGGCCAGGCCGTGTTGCTGCCGTCGAATTGAAGGAAAGCCCATCGCGTCGGTTTTCAAACCGGCGGGGATCCCTATCCTGGAGTTGGAGGAAGTCGTGATCACCCTCGATGAGTTCGAAGCGGTCCGGCTCGCGGACCTCGAGGGGCTATACCAGGAGCAGGCCGCGGCGCGGATGGAGGTATCGCGTCCGACCTTCAGCCGGATTATCGAATCGGCGCGCCGTAAAATCGCCGAGGCCTTAATCCAGGGCAAGGCGCTCAAGATTGAAGGCGGGGTAGTCTCCGCGGATCATCGAAAAGTGTTCCAGTGCCAACGTCTGCGAGGCAAAGATTACGGAGCCCGGAGCGCGGCCGATATGCCTAGAGAAAATGGTAAACCGTGCTGCGGCGGACGTCCGCGGCGGACGGGTTGTAAAAACATTTAAAAAAGGGTGATTGATACACCCAGGAAAGGAGAACCCGCGATGAACATCTTGATTCCAGTGACTGAGGACAAGGGACTTAAAAGCCCGGTGAGCGCCCACTTCGGCTCGGCGCCGATTTTTTTAATCGTCGACACGGAAAACGGGAGCTGCCGGGCCATCCCCAACCAGAACCTTCATCATGGCCAAGGCATGTGCCAGCCCTTGCGGGCATTTGCCGGCGAGAAGGTGGACGGCGTGGTGGTCGGCGGCATCGGCATGGGCGCGCTCAACCAGTTGCAGGCGGCGAGCATCCGCGTCTACCTCTCGGAATCGCCGACCGTTGAGGCGACGATTAACAAATTCAAGGCCGGCTCCCTGCCGGAGGTGACGCCCGCGACCGCCTGCCGGCAACATGGCCAGGAATCGCACGGACCGGGTCAGCACGGCCCCTGTGGGGGTTGAGGACGCCCTCCCGCAAGGCCAAAAGAATGGAGAAATAAGGAAAAGGAAGACACTTGGAAAAGGGGGGAAGCGATGCCGATTTACGAGTATAGCTGTCATCAGTGCGGGAACATAACCGAATTTTTAACCGGCTTGGGTGGAAAGGATCCGGACATCTTGTGCGGGAAATGCGGGAGCAAGGATATGGAGAAAGTATTGTCCGCTGCCAATGTGGTCACTTCCGGTTCTCCTCATCCCCAGGACATGACCTGCTGCGGACGGGAAGAGCGCTGTTCCACTCCCTCCTGTGAAACCGGTGAGTCCTGCCGGAGGGGACACCGGTGAGTTCCCGTTAACCGCGAGAGGTGATTGCCAATGAGCAAATCATTCAAAAACATGAGCAAGGACATGCTTATCGAAATCCTCGGCGATTTCGCGGCGAATTGGCTGGCGCATGACGGCTCGTGGTTTCTGGCCGCCGAAAAAGAGCACGGCCTGGATAAAGCCATTTCCCTTGACCGTGAGGCCTGGCGTGAATTCTCGCCCGTGGAAGCCCGCAGGATAATGAAGCGCCACGGCATTGCCGCGGGCGGAGGTCTGGGCGCCCTGAAAAAGGCCCTCGGGCTCCGCATGTATGCCCTGCTGAACAAGCAGGAAATCACCGACGAAACCCCGGGATCGTTCGTTTTCAGGATGGTGGATTGCCGCGTGCAATCGGCTCGCCGGCGGAAGAAGCTGACCGATTTTCCCTGTCAGTCCGTGGGGGTTGTCGAATATGCGGAATTCGCAAAAGCCATTGATCCGAGGATAAAATGCGAATGCATCGCCTGCCCCCCCGACGATGTCAAACGGGATTACTTTTGCGCATGGAGATTTAGTCTCGGAGAATAAGCAATTGTCGCGTTATGGTGCAGGAAAGAAAGTCAAAGCACCAAGAGGAGACGGAACGGGGCCCATGGGAATGGGTGCGAGGAGTGGGCGCGCTCAACCAGACGGACCAGGTCCGCACGGCCCCTTTGAATCGATTGACATCAACGCCCATACGGGCGAGATCGTGAACATCACGAAGGTCGGCAAAGCCACGGCCTGGAAGGATGTCCCCACCCCCGCTATTTGAAATCTGATTTAACGCCTTTTTCCTTTTTTGATTTTGAACCCGCTCCCGGCTGAAGCAAGAAAGGCCCACGGCGTAAACCTCCCTTTCTTTTTTGCTTCTTTTAATTTAGCCTACGGTTAAGTTTCGCCGCTTCGGGTGGACCGGAGTTTGACGTCCCTGGTAATCGGTTTTTCTCGGAGGCAAAAATGGACATTTACGAGGAATTGCGGAAGGTTCTTGACGCCCACCCGACCGGGGCGCCGAAATCCAAATTTTTCGATGAAATCCTCCGCCTGACCTTCACCTCCGAGGAAGCGGCGGTCGCGGCCAAGATGTGCTTTTCCCCGCGCAGTGTCGAGCAGATCAGCGCCGCTACCGGCGTGGAGCCGAAAAAACTCGAGGAAATGCTGGAGGCCATGGCCAACAAGATGGCGATTTTCTCCAATGAAAAAAGCGGGAAGCGCCTGTACGGCCTCATCCCGACCATTCCCGGGTTGTTCGAATTCCCCTTCATGAAAGGCGGGGGAACGCCCCGGCTGAAAAAGCTCGGCCAACTCTGGGAGGAGTATCACCACGAGGCGATGGGGGCGGCTTTCGGGGCCACCAGCACCCCGCTGACCCGGGTGGTGACCGTGAAAAAAGCCCTGACCTCCCAGAACCAGGCCCATCCCTACGAGGAAGTGACGAATATCATCAAGAACGCGGAAACCATCGCCCTGGCCGAATGCGCCTGCCGGGCCAGCGTCAACCACTGCGACAAGCCGAGGGACGTCTGCCTCATCTTTGAATCGCCGGCGAAATTCCTCATCTCGCGCGGTTACGCCCGCGGCATCAGCAAAGAAGAAGCCATGAAAGTGCTCGACCGGTCCGAAAAAGCCGGGCTCGTTCACACCAGCAACAATAGCTCCGACAAAGCCTTCTTGATCTGCAACTGCTGTCCGTGCTGCTGCACCATTCTCCGGGGCCGCAGCCGGCTCCATCTCCCCCACGCTTTCGCGACCAGCGCCTTCATCCCCCGGGTGATCCCGAAGGATTGCAACGGCTGCGGGATTTGCGCGGAGGAGCGTTGCCCGATGCGGGCGATCGAAATGCGCGACGACGTCGCGGTGATCATCCCGGACAAATGCATCGGCTGCGGTCTCTGCGTGACCGGCTGCCCTTCCGAAGCGATTGTCCTCGAAAACCGCCCCGCGCCTTCGCACGAGATCTGCGCGAGCGGCACCGAAATGGGGATGAAGATCCTGCAGGAAAAAGGCAAGCTCGAGGAATATCTCGAAATCTCCAAGCGTTAAGCGATCACCGATGGAATATATAAAAGACCTGATCGAGATCTTCTTCCATATCGACCAGCACCTGGGTACCGTGATTCAGATGTTCGGGATCTGGACCTACCTGATCCTCTTTGTCACGATCTTTTCCGAGACCGGCCTGGTGGTCACGCCCTTTCTCCCCGGGGATTCCCTCCTTTTCGCCGCAGGCAGCATTGCGGCTCTTGGAACCCTCAACCCGCATTCCCTTTTCATCCTGTTGGCCGTAGCCGCCGTGGCCGGGAATACGGTCAACTACACGATCGGGAAATTCTTCGGGCCGAAAATCTTCACCCGGGAGGATGTCTGTTTCCTGAATAAAAAATACCTGGACCAGGCTCACGCGTTTTATGAGAAACACGGGGGCAAGGCCGTGATTATCGCCCGGTTCGCCCCCATCATCCGCACCTTCGTGCCTTTCGTGGCCGGGATCGCCAAGATGACCTATCTGCGGTATTCCATCTACAACATAATAAGCAGCGTGGCCTGGGTCGCGCTTTTTATCTACGCCGGTTATTACTTCGGCACCCTGCCGGTCGTGAAAAGCAACTTCTCCCTCGTAATCATGGCCATCATCATTATTTCGCTGGTGCCCGCGGTCTGGGGGTATCTCAAAGCCCGAAAAAAGACAGAATGAACCTCCCTGCGCCAAGACCGCGGGATATTTTTATCAAAACGATTCTTCAATCATTGATTGTCATTCCCGCGAAAGCGGGAATCCAGAAAAAGAAAACTACTAGATTCCGCATCAAGTGCGGAATGACGGAATAAGGTAACCCCGCAACAAGCCGCGAGAAATTATCAAGTTAATTCTTCCCTGCAGGTATGCCGGCCAGGGATTTTTTCAGTTGTTTTACTCGGGAAAAATGCTGCGAGCCCCCGCTTATCGGTTCTGATCCCGTTCGAGAGCGAGGGACTCTTCCGTGAGCTCCGCGTCGGTTTCGAAGAGCTCCGGGTGCTCGTAATGCAGTTCGGTGATCCTCTGCATCAGATCGTAACGATACTCGTCCGGCCACTTGCAATTCCCGGGACAGCTCGGGACCAGATGGTAGCCGCAATAGATATTACTGAAGGCAACCTTGACCCTGATTTTCCCGGCGCAGATGGGGCAAATAAGGTTGGGGTCAGCCCCGCCGGAAGCGGGAACGAAAGCAGGGGCCGATGCGGGGGTTTTCTTCTTCTCGGTTTTCTTTTCTCCGGTTTTCTTTTCTCCGGTTTTCTTTTTCGTTTCGCTTTTCTTTTTTGTTGTCTTCATCGACTCAATATTTTTATCAACCCGCCGGTGAAGTCAACCCCCGGGATCAAGCCGGGCTCTTCGAGGCTTTCCCCCGCCGGATTTCCTGCAGGTAGGAAATATATTCCTGGTTGACCCATCTAAATTTTTTCACGATGGCCCTGGCATGCATCTTGATAAAAGCGCTCTCCAGCGAATTGACGGTGACCCCGGCAAAGACCGAGGAAACCTTTTGCTGGGCGGTTTCGAAGAAAATGTTGACCGCGTCGTTCATGATATTCAGATAAGAATAAAAATCCTGATAAGCCTCGAGCATCCCATCCTGGAGTTCGGAGGGAGGTAGGGTCCGGGGCTGGAAAACCGCGTGCATCCCGTCGTAGTAACTCCACATCTTGTGCAGGAGCCGGTTTTCCTGCTCGAGCTTCTTGAAAAGCGCGGTTCCCGGGAGGGGAGTCAAAATCATGAACTGGACCGAGGCCAGTCGGTTTTCCCGGCAGAAAGAAGAGGTCTCCTCGAAAACCTCGGGGGTATCCTCGTCGCTCCCGAAGATGAACATCCCGTGGATACTGATCTTGTGCTCATGAAGAATACGGATGGCTTGCTCTACGTCCTCCCGGGTCTGTTTTTTCTCCATCCCCGCGAGGGTCGCGGGATTGATGGATTCGAAGCCGATGTAGACCCGGTTACATCCGGCACGGCGCATCTTGGCGATGAGCTCCCGGTCCCGGGTGACATCCGCCCGGACCTGGGCGGACCAGTTAACCCTGACCCGGGCCGCGATCATTTGATCCAGCAGGGCGTGGGTCCGCTTGCGGTTGGCGGCGAAATTATCGTCGTAAAAAAAGATCTGCCGGGTCGGAGCCTGAGCCAGCTCTTCCATCACCCTATCCACCGAAGTGGCCCGGTAGCCCCGGCCGAACATCTCGGTCACCGAGCAGAAATTGCAGTCGAAAGGACAGCCCCGGGAGGTTATCAGCGGCGTGATCCGCAGTTTTTTACTCCCCGCCAGCAGGGAAAAATCCGGGATGGGAACGTCATCCAGGTTGGCCACCCGGGATCCGCTTACGATCTTCTGATCGCTCCCGTACTTGAGCAGGTCGACGATAACCCCTTCCCCTTCCCCGACCACCACGTGATCAGCGTAAGGGACGGCCTCTTCCGACACGAAAGAGGGGTGGATTCCCCCGATGATCACCCGGGAGCCCGGATTGATCGCCTTGAACCTCTGGGCGAGTTCGTAACCCCTCTCGGCCGTCGGGGTCAGCAGGGAGAGCAGAAGGTAATCCGCCTTTAATTCGCTCAGGGTTATATCCCGGCCGAGAAGATTTTCGTTCAAGACCCGGACCTCAAAACCGGCCCGTTTCAGGATGGTTCCCAGGTAAAGCGTGCCCATCAGGGGCAGGCGGAGATAATCCGAAAAAACGTTAGCGGCCACCCCCCGGGGTTCAACGATGATTACTTGTTTTCCCGTCATGATCAAACCTCCCTACTAATAGCAGGCAGATACCGAAGAGGATCAACGATATCGGCCAAAGTTTAGAATCCGCCGAAAACGCCAGAATAAAAACCGAGGAAAGAAAAATCAGGAAGAGGGCGATAAGAACAAAGATCCCCCGCTTCTTCCCGAAAATAACCGGGGCGAGAAAGGAAAGCCCCAGGAACCCGATAAACAGGGGCCAGGCATCGGCCAGAATGCTCCAGGAAGTGTAATTCAGGAAAAGAAAAAAGAAGCTGATGCAGATAAAGTAGGTCCCGATCCCCAGCAGGGCTATCTCGAAGCGCTGTTTCTTGAAGTAAAGCAGGCAGAGGCCGACCCCGAGGATCAGGGAAAAGACCGGCCAGAGTTTGTAAACCCCGCCGAGATACCCGTAGGTGTCCAGGAGCATAAGCGCGCCGCAAACGATGGACATAATAGCCAGGGCCCGATATCGTAGTTTGGTTTTCATTTTGACAAAGCCGGGTTGTCCTGTCGATGATTTTATCGAAAAAGTGGATTCTGGACCGGTTCACCCTTTTGTTTTCCATTAGAGCATAACTTACCCCAAACCAGAATAGACTTCTAAATACAAAGTATTAAACGGTCCTTTTCTGCCTTTTTCCGGTAGCTTTCCCGCTGAGAACGGGCCGAAAATAGTTGACATTTCCGGAGAGGTTTATTAGATATTGAGGGCCGTTTCAGGTTAAAAAGAAAGGAGTGATGTGATATGCCGCTCAAGTACACCGAAGAACACGAGATTTTTCGCCGCTCCCTGAAGAAATTTTTTGCAAACGAGGTTACCCCGCACGCGCTGGAATGGAAAGAGAAAGGCAATGTTCCCCGGGAGATCTGGAAAAAGATGGGCGCCCAGGGATTTATCGGCTACTGGGCCCCGCCCGAATACGGCGGCTCCGGCCTGGATTTCAGCTATTCCGTGGTTCTCCTCGAAGAGATGACCGGCACCTCCTCGGATTTAAGTCTTAATATCGGGGTCCATAACGACGTGGCCCTCCCCTACATCATCCACAGCGGATCGGAGGAACAGAAAAAGAAATACGTCCCGCCCGCCTGCTCGGGGGATTGCATCATGGCGATCGCCATGACCGAACCCGGGGCCGGGAGCGACCTGCAGGCCATCCGCGCGACCGCGATCCGGAAAGGCGATCATTATGTGATCAACGGGCAGAAAACCTTCATCTCCAACGGTTACAACTGCGACCTGGCAATCGTCGCGGTCAAGACCGACCCCAAGGCCGATCCTCCCCACACCGGCGTCTCCCTGATCCTGGTCGAGGCCGGCACCCCCGGATTCACCAAAGGCCGGAAGCTCGACAAGATGGGGGTAAAGGCGGCGGATACCGCGGAGCTTTCCTTCGAGGACTGCAAGGTCCCGGTGGAGAACCTACTCGGGGCGGAGGGAACCGGCTTCTACACCCTGATGCGGAACCTCCAGCAGGAGCGCCTGGTCGGCGCTATCGGGGCCGTCCTGGGGGCGGAAAATGTCCTCAACCTGACCATCGATTACACCAAGACCCGGGAGGCCTTCGGCCGGCCGATCTGCAAGTTCCAGTACAACGCCTTCAAGATCGTCGAGATGGCCACCGAGATCGAGATGGCCAAAACCTTCACCTACAAGCTGATCGACCAGTTCCTCGACGGCGAAGACATCACTAAAGCCGTCTCGATGGCCAAGTGGTACAACTCCGAGCTCGTCAACCGGGTGGCCTACAATTGCGTCCAGCTCCACGGCGGCTACGGTTACATGATGGAATACGCGGTGGCCCACGCCTACGTGGACGCCCGGCTCCAGACCATCGCGGCGGGCACCACCGAGATCATGAAGCTGATCATCGCCCGGATGATGGGACTTTTATAGGAAAGGCCAACTAGTACCGCTGAAAAAACAAAGGAGGGGGTTTTCCCCCTCCTTTGTTTTTCGGGACGGAAACCCGAAAAAATCCTCCCGGGCAGATTGAAGCAAACCCCACGCCTTTTTATTCTTTTCAAGAACCCGGGGGGTGGGTTCTCGCGACGCAAACTCTTAGTAACCCAGGCTGCGACGAACTCGATGATAAAGTATTTTTCGATACTGGCTAGACCCGGTTGCCCTGAGCGAAGTCGAAGGGCGGGTCAGCCTGCCGGGATTACGGCACAGCACGTATTGTGCGCGGAGCGAAACCCACCCCCCCCCAAAAAAATAAAAGGCCTCCTGTAAAGTTGAATGGTATTGTTTGGAGAGCGCCGGCCTATCCGGGAGGATCAGCCAATCATGACAACTGTATTTCCCGAGCTAAAATATCCTGGCTATCTTTTGTTCATATTCTGAAATGCCTGCTCGGGGTTGGTTCGGGAACCCGCCCGCAGGTTTTCGGCCGTTCCCACCGCCACCTCAAAATCATTCCTCTCCAGGGCGCTGATCGCCGCCTGGGCCACCTCCGCCGGCGGGATTCCCCGGTACTCCTGTCCGCGCCGGTCCCTGCCCCCCCGGTCCAGCTCCGTGTCCACCATCGGCGGGATTATCTCGAAAACCCTGATCGGGGAATTTCGAAGCTGGTGCCGGAGCGAAACGCTGAACGAGTGGAGGGCGGCCTTGGTGGCGCAATAAACCGGCATGATCGCCAGCGGAACGAAACCCAGGCCGGAGGAGACATTGACGATGGCGGCTTCTTTCTTTTCCAGGAAAAACGGGATGAACAACGCGGACAAATGAACGCAGGCCTTCAGGTTGATTTCGATTTCATCCTCGCCGGCCAGGGCTTCGAGCCCTTTGGTTAAATCCATCATTCTCTGGATCCCGGCGTTGTTGACCAGAATGTTGAGATTGGGAAAATTGGAGCGCGCCCAGGCGAAAAGTTCCCGGCGATCTTTATCCTTGGAAACGTCGCAAACCCTGGTGTGGATCTGTGGTAGTTTGCCTTTCGCCTCCGCGAGCTTGTTTTCCCTCCTCCCGCAGATAATCACCTCGTTCCCGGCCTGCACCAGTTCCTGAGCGAGGGCGAACCCGATACCCGTCGCCCCGCCCGTGATTAATACCGTATTTCCATTGATCTTCATTTCGCCGCCCTTTCGTTGTCTTTTTTGCTCGTTTATTTCTAGCGTTATGTTTCAGAGAAGTTTTTACAATAAACATCTCTTTCGTAGGGGAGCCATTCAAATGGCTCCCTCCTCGGGCGACTATGGAAAGCCGCCCCTACACCATCAAAATCGGAGATGAATTCAACCTTGATCACTGTAAAGCCGTTGCTGAGACACTACACTAGCAAGGGAGATTTTCTTGTGATCATGGATTGCCGGCGGGATTCTACGATCTAATTAGGGAAAGGCAAAAAGCAAGACGCAACCCCATACACTAACCATACACTAATTTGATTTTGCGCTAAATCCTTCGTTTGCTCTTCCCGTTAATCTTTTGGAATAATTGAAAAAAATCTTCCCCCAGAGACTCATCGAATTCCTTTAGCCACTTGCGAACATATTTTTTGTCATATCCGGGGTTTTTCAAAATAATCGATTTGACGTCTTCCAAGTCCCGGGCGCGGCCGGCGATAATTTTGTGGATGATCACATCCTCCTGGGAAGCGAAACTGACCCGGCTTTTTCCCAGGCGAACCTTGACCGCTCGGCCGATTGCCTGCCTTTCGTAAGGCGAGAAGGAAAAAACAAAATCCACTTTCAAACCGCTGGAATCCGCGGCCGGCAGGACCATCGTTTTTTGCACGAAATCCTCGACGGGATCGACCAAAGCCTTGAGCTTCATTCCCCCGACCGCCCGCAAAACCTTTTCCAGATCCTCCACTCCGACCCCGAGAGTGATATCAATATCCTTCGTCAACCGAGGCTCGCCGTACAAAAGCACCGCCTGGCCGCCGATCACCATGTAGGGGATCCCGGATTTATCTAACCGGGCGGCGATTTTTAACAGGAGTTTCTGAAACACTGTTTACCACCCGCGCAATCTTGATTTTGGTCTCCAATCCTTCCAGAGGATTCTTCAGGGGGAAAACCCCAAGCGCCACCGCTTCCCGGAAAAGTCCCTCAATGATCCGGTATTTTTTTGGAAGAGTAAGCCTTTCGTTTTTTATTAAATCTTCCTCAAACTCCCGGATTATTTTGGCATTCTTGATCATTGGGATTTTGGACTGACGAATAAATCTTGATTTAATTATATCCAATTATCGAAGGAATTTGAAGATAAAAATCTCCGAAACTGGCCAATAGAGACCGTCGGCTTGGGCAGGCCGCTATACACATCCTTTATTATTGAGACCGCTGCAAAACACCCACTTTGTCATTCCTTCATTTCATTCAGGACGGCGTCTGAGCCCTGAGCCTGTCGAAGGGAGAAGAATCTCTCTTCGGAAGGATTTTATAACGTTGGCGGGCGGGATTTTGGGATCTAATTTAAGCACTTTTTTGATGTTTTATCGTATACCAGTCTATGAGCTGCCTGATCATCTTTTGATATGAAGTACGATGCTTTTGGGCTTCTTTCTTAAAAAATTCCACGCTCGATTTTTTCAGAGAGATTGTTATCTTTACATTCTCTTCTTTTAGGACAAGTTGTTCCGGAGGAGGAAGAAAATCCCTGACGACTCTCAATTCGCTTTTCGGCCCATTAGAGTAGTTTATTCTGCTCTTCATTGATTTTTCTCTCCTTATCCTCATCCCATTCGAAATGGGCCAAACCCATGGTGTGATTATCCTGCTTTCCAAATTAAAAAGCAATATAATTATATGGCAAAATATATGGACAAGCATAACTTCTATTTCTGTTGACAGCGAATCAACCCAAAACCGTTTTTTTCTCTGACCACCGGCGGGAATTGAGGATCAATTACGAAAAGGCAAAAAACAAGACCTGACACCAGCCCTACGCTGGCAGTGGCAAGGTCAATACTGAGGAAAGATATACGCATTAGGCCGTTTTTTTGTATTTTACCTTTTACGATAAACGTCAAATCAGATCCGGGCGGGAATTGGTCGTTTGTCTTGAAATGCCCAATTAGACCCCCTTTTAAATTTATTAGCAGTTAATTCTACCGTTATCCCCGGTTTCCTGGCCCATTTCTCTCGCATTGATGCCTGGAATGACTGTCTATAAGCAGTATTACAGGAATACATTGTCGGAACCGACGGGAAGTCAAATCGATTAATGGATTTTTTACTTCCGAGGAGGGTGAATGTGGGGCGGTCAGTTGGCCTGATTCCACTTCTCTATTGGAATAAAGTTACCTTCCCTATCGCAGGGTGGTCGCGGGCGGCGTTCTTTTGCCCGTGGGGACAAAAAAAGTTAACGAAACAGCAATAATATAAGATAAATTCTATTGACAAAAGGTTTTAAAATTATATGATAATATAATAAAATCATATAGTAATTTTTGGGTTAGTTGGAAAGCAGCGTGAAAAATTATCAATCTTGAAGGATCAGCTCCAGCTTCAAGCGTATGCCCCGTTTTCTTATTTTGACAATCCGCGATATACAACTTATGGGCATTAATCTTTTAGCAGTCCATTTTTATTTTCCCGGCCTAAATCCCCCGGCATTGATAAAGTTTAGATTTTAAAGGCAAAATCGTTTAAAATGGGGTTTTAAAAGGAGGAGGAAAAGATGAAGAAATTATTGACAGCAATCTGCTTAGTAACAACACTGCTCTTTGCAGGGACGGTATTCGCCACAGATGCAACTGGAACTTTGTCTGTAAACGCTACTGTGAATGCGTCGTGTACGGTTACAGGAAATACCTTGGCCTTTGGCGCCTATAATAAAGCTCTTGGTACAGACGGCCAGACTACGATTAGCGTCGATTGCACTATTGGCACAACTAATAAAATTGTGCTCAGTAATGGCGGGCATTATTCCAATCCTTATAAACAAATGACTGATTCAGGTGGTACTTATTATTTACAATATCAACTCTACACGACTTCAGCTCGAGACACGGTATGGCCAGCAATAGCCCCAGGAGTGGATGGTCCAACAGGTAATGGCAGTGGCCAATCTGTAGATATTTTTGGCCGGATACCTGCCGGACAGGCAGTTAAAGCGGACACTTATACCGATTCTGTTCTGATTACGGTAAGTTTCTAAAAAAACAATTGTTGATCTGTGGAGAGGGGATAATCCGATCGGGGGTTAACCCTCTCCGCACTTTTTCATAATGATACAATAATTAAAATGTTAATTACACTGTTTTTTCTTGCAGCAATATTCATTTTAGTCGGGATAGTATTTGCCGCAAAGATAAAGGGTAATTTGAAAATAGCCGCTCAGGTGCCGATGATGTGTACTTTGGCAATATCCCCGATGAATTTCGGATCATATATCGGTGAAACATACGGTACGGGCGCAATGAGCGTTAACTGCGGTCTTGGCGTAAACTATACCATTTCCATTGGAACAGGCGGAAGCGGGACTTACGATCCTCGGCAAATGAATAATGGTGCGAGTGGATTATTAAACTACAACTTGTATACGGAAAGCACATATGCAACCATATGGGAAAACGCCACGGTGAGTGGTATCGGAACCGATGGTAATCAAGATTATACAATATATGGACGTATCCTGGCTGGGCAAAATGTTCCTGCAGGAAACTATTCTGATAATCTTACCATAACGATAGAGTATTAATAATTCGACAATGAAGAAGTATCTTTCTTTTTTTATCATCTTTTTATTCCTTTTTCTTTTCCCGACCCTGACTTTAGCTGGCTCGTTCAGGGTTTCCCCGATGAAAGTTTTTCTAGATTCGAAAAAAAATACCGAAAAATTGATGGTGAAGAATGACGCTGAAGATGATTTGACTATCCAAATGTCTATTTTCAATTGGAAGCAGGATGATAAGGTTGACGATATCTATGAACCCACCGAAAATATAATCGTAACCCCCAAAATTTTGACCTTGAAAAAGGGAGAGGAGAGGGTAATTAGAGTCGGTTACGTGAAGTATAGTGAAGAAAGGGAATCAAGCTATAGGCTTTATTTAGAAGAGCTCTCGGCGGAAAAACCAGGAGTAACTGGATTAAAGATGTTGCTGAAAGTCGGCATTCCAATATTTATCATTTCGGCAAAAGAAAAACCCGCCGGGGTCATAGAAGGGGTAGAGGTTCAGGACGGTAAAATAAAGGCGACCGTTAAAAATAATGGCAATTCCCATCTTTTTTTAACCTCATTAAAAGCTGTTGGCGATGATGGGAACGGTAAGGATTTATATCAGCAGGAACTAAAGGGCTGGTACATCCTTCCCGGTGTTTCTAAAACTTATCTCTTTGATATACCTGATAACGTCTGTCGAAAACTTAAGACCATCACTCTCGATGCGAAGATAGACAAAGGGGCTATCGCTCAAAGAAAGGCGTACCTTAAAGAAAGTGCCTGCCCAAAATGAAATCGTCTTTTTTTTGTTAATCAGCCTTTTGCTTTGTCCTAAATTTGCCTTCGCTGAAGGCAAAAATATCTCAGATCCCCCACAATCAGGCTCGATCACCCTGCTCGACCAAAAGCAGAACCCCAAGTCCAGCACGGACCAGGAGGTGCTGGAGGTGTATCTTAATTCGGAGAAAAAAGGGGATTTTATTGTGATTAGAAAAGCTGATTATATCCTGTTTAAAGCCAGTGACTTTAAAAGTCTTGGTTTTAAAGATATCCCGAAGGCGATACTGATCAATGGAGAAAACTATATATCACTTAAAGCCCTTTATCCTGCTGTAAATTACAAATTCGATGAAAAAAAGCTTTCTGTTGACATCACGGCCGAGCCCAAACTTTTAAGCACCGAATTGATTGATCTTACCTCGACAAGAGAATATAAGGTTTTATACCCCAAATACAACAGTGCCTTCCTTAATTACCTGATAAGTTACAACGCCGGAGAACGCTTAAAATTCCAAGACTTAAATATCCCTTTTGAGGCCGGGATAAGACTGAGGGATTACCTGACCTATTCCAATTTTTCTTACCGGAAGACCGGAGACCAGGAAAAATTTGTCAGGCTGATGAGCAACATCACCAGGGACGACAGAAAAGCGATGAGAAGGGTCACGCTGGGCGATTTCATCGCATCTTCGGGAGGACATCTGGGAGGTTCAGGAAATATTGGGGGAATAAATATCGCGAAGGAATTTTCCATCGACCCGTATTTTATCAGATATCCGAATATTATATTTCCCGGGTACATCCAGAACCCTTCAGAAGTTGAATTATATATCAATGGGATCCCGGTTAGAAAAGAGAGGCTGTCGCCGGGAGGATTTGAGTTTTTGAATCTTCCTCTGACCAATGGCCTTCAGGATGTAGAGCTGGTGATTAAAGATGACTCGGGGAGGGTGGAAAGGCTTAAATATCCTTTTTACTTTGCGGCCGGTATCCTTAAGCCGGGGCTCCATGACTACAATTACGGCCTGGGATTTAAAAGAGAAGATTTCCGGGATAAAAATTTTGATTACGGTGATCCCGTCTTTTTGTTCTATCATAAATACGGCCTTAACAGTAAGCTCACCATCGGAGTCAGAGGGGAAGCCGACCGGGATTTTTTAAATCTCGGCCCTTCGGCTTCATTCCTGGCCGGGAAGGCGGGGGTTATAGAGGTATCAGCAGCTACGAGTATCTCCAATAAAAGGCCAGGTTGGGGCAGTTCAATTGATTATTATTACAACGATAATAAGTTTGGCGGTCGATTCATGTTTGAATATCTCAACCGGGAATACTCCAACATTTCCCTGGAATCAATAAAAGAAAAGGAAAGATTCGAATCACTTTTGAGCCTCAGTTACAATCTGAAGGTTATCGGTTCTTTATCGTTTATGCTTTCCGAAATAAATAAATATGATAATCCAAACGTGCTGGATTTAACTTTTTACTTCAGCAGAAATCTTTTCCGATATGTAAATCTGCTCTTGCGCGCTTCCCAATTAAGACAAGCAGATAAAAATATAAGCGAAATCTTTGCCGGATTAAATTTTTATTTTGGGGATCGCAATTCGGGGGGGGTGAGCTATCAACAAGATATCGAGAAACCGAAAGACAATTATAAAGAAACGGTCTATTTGCAAAGAAATCCTCCCTTCGGTGAAGGGGTAGGCTATCGATTTATGGCTGAATCCGAAAATAATGATTGGGCCAAAAAAGCCGATGGAAACGCCAATGTTGAATATCGAGGCCGGTACGGGATTTATGATGCCAATTATTACAACTTCGAAGGCAAGAATATCTACAATCTCACGGCTTCCGGAGGGGCGGTCTTTATCGATAAATCCCTGTTTATCACGAGGCCAGTTACCGATAGTTTTAGCCTGGTTAAGGTGGCGGATTTGAAAAATGTCACGGTAAATCTAAGCTCAAATGAATCCGGGAAAACTAATGGGAAAGGCGAAATACTTGTACCAGGTCTTATTTCATATTACGAAAATAAAATTTCCGTCCAAGACGATGCGATCCCAATGAATTATCGAATTGGAAAAACGGAAATGTTCGTTTCCCCGCCATATCGGGGAGGGGGGATTGTAAAATTAGACATTAAAAAGATCCAGAACCTTACCGGTCACATCTTTCTGATTAAAGACGGGAAAAAGTTCCCAGCCGAGCTGGGAAAACTAACTATGAATATCGATAACCGGCTGGTGGAAACGGTAGTGGGCAAAGGCGGCGAGTTTTATATTGAGGACGTCAAGGCGGGGAAATATGAATTAAGCCTTATCTACCGGGGGATGGAATGCATAATCAATGTAGTAGTACCAGAGAGCGATGAAATGGTAATTAATGTTGGTGAGCTTTTGTGCGGAATAAAATAGTCAGAATTCCAGGTGAGTCTTCCTCACATGCGAGGTATTTGATGAGGCGGAGAAGAAAGCCCAGGCCATGGAATCCGGACACTTTGTTACCAGTAGGAAATCGGACAAGTTCCACAGTAAAACTTTTTATCTAATGCAATCGGATGCTCCCATTTTATTTTACCTGTAGTGGATGTCAATCTATTGGAAATTGTTAAACTGAAAATCTCCCCCCTCCGGTTCGTAGACCCTACCCTCCGGCCTGTAAGCTCTACGGGCTGGAAGCGGGGTCGGAGACCCGCCCCTATTTTTCAAAGAGGGGGGGGAAATAAATCTTTACTCTTTGCTATTGTTCCCACGGATCCAGAACCTTCACCCCCAATTCTTCGACATGATGAATATTGCGGGTTACGAATACCATGTGATTGGCCAAGGCGGTGGAGGCCGGCAGAGTATCCAGGACCGGCCATTTTTTCCCGCGCCTCTCGGCTTCACCGGTAATATCGCTCCAGGTTTTCACTATTTCTTCGTTTAGATTGACAATCCGTGCTTCAAATCTTGTTTTCAGGTCGTGCTCGACCCATTCCATGAGCTTTTCCTTTTTTTCACCGGGATAAAGCTTGGCAATGCCTTTGTAGATTTCCCCCAGGGTCAGGATGCTCAAAAAAAGATTGATTTCGGGAACACTCGAGTCCACCCTGTCACCGACTTTTCCGGCCGACGCTTCAACAACTCGGATAAAACGCAGGTGTCCAGGAGGTAATTCATAGGTCAACCTCCCGTCCCGTGTCATCTTCCGAGCGCTTGAGATCGAGTTCCAGGCCGGAAAGCGGCGAGTTTCGCAGGAAACCGACCAGGTCTGAATCTGGCTGTCGCATTCTCCGGTAATCCTGGATGGAAATGATTACAGCGGTTTCCTTTCCCCGCCGGGTTACGGTCTGGGGACCGTGTTTTAAAGCCTGCTCGATCACTTCGCTGAAACGGTTCTTGGCGTCCTGCAATGGCCAGGTTGTTTTCATAACTTCCCTCCTCCTATCTGTCTAGACAGTCTAGACTGTCTAGACTGTCTAGATTGTCTGGTTTGTACTGAATCGGATAGAAAAGGGCAATATCCTTACATAAAAAAGGGCGGCTGGAAAAAGCCACCCCTTCAATTATAAAGTTTCTGGTTCCTGGTTCCTGGTTCCTGGTCCCTGGTTTCGAGTTTCTTGCTGCCGGTTATTTATCCTGAGCTCTGTCGAAGGACCGGCTACCTGCTTCTGGTCCGCCGGGCGAGACGCCCGGCCTACTGTTGGTCTGTTTACCCCGAGCGTACTCGAGGGGCTGGTCTGTTGGTCTTGCTACTCGTCAAACAGCGCAGCTGCGTTGGCGATCACGTTCCGCCCGTCATCGGTGCTGGCGGCGAGGATCGCCTTACCCTTACCTTCCTTCCAGATTTTGGTGATGATCTTCTGCCCGGGGTAAACCTCCTTCGAGAAGCGGACCTCGAACTCCTTGAGTTTCGCATCCTCCCCCCCGCAGCAGGCCTCGATCACCGCCCGGCCCACGTGGCCGAAGGTGCAGAGCCCGTGCAGAATGGGGGTTTTGTATCCGGCCATCTGAGCGAAGGACGGATCGATGTGAAGGGGGTTGATGTCACCCGAGAGACGGTAGATCAAATGCTGGATGGGCATGGTCTGATATTCCACCACCTGGTCCGGCTCACGCGCGGGGGCCTCGTTTCCCGGGGCCGGGCCCTTGGGCCCGCCCCAGCCGCCGGCGCCCCGGGCAAACGCGGAAAATATGTTGTCGAACAGCGGTTCCCCACCCAGGGTCTTGGTCACAGTATGGATCCGGTAGAGCGCCCCCTTGCCCTTGTCCCAGAGCTCGGTGACCTTCCCGGTGGTAACGGTCTGGACGTCAAAAGGCAGGGGTCTTTTCTTGATCATGATTTTCTGCTCGCCGTGGACGATCATCATCGGGTTGGCCCCCACGATCCCCACACTGCCAAAAAGGCACATGAACGGCGGGATCACCGCGAAGGTCGGGATCACCCGGATCCCGCCTTCCGCGTTCTCGTAGGTGTGGTTTAAATCATAAGCCCCGATCCCGATGTTGTAGAGGGCAATGTCCTTCCAGGCCCAGTTGAAATTCACGGGCGGAAGCTCTTTGCCCACGCAGTCGAGATTTATTTCGGCCATGTCTCTTCTCCTTTCCCTCTAAACTAAAGTTTCGGGTTTCCCTCCGGGCCGTAGGCCCTCTCCCTCCGGCCTGGAAGCCCTACGGGCTGGAAACGGGGCCGGAGGCTGGTTTCGAGTTTCGGGTTGTCAGTTACCAGATAGTATTTAATCAACCAGCCATCCAGCAACCTAATATTTTATTTCCCCGGGCTGCGGCTGCCACTTAACCCGAAAAATGCGATTGAATCCGTTCCTCCGTCTTTCGCGGGCGAATTTTTTTGTAGTCTGCCGATTCACTTGTCCCGTCTCTGGGGGGATCGGCGTTTTTCAAAAGCGCCCGATCCCTCCCGTATCGGGATAAATCCCTCTGAAGTCGGGACAAGTAAATCGGGCAACTACGAAACACTAAGAAATAATAACTGCATTTTTCGGGCTTAAACATCAGGCTTCCAAACAACAGGGAGCCGTTTGACCGGCTCCCTGTCGCGGGCGGCCCTAAAAATCCGCCCTTACACCTTTTAATATATCGCAACTGAGCCCGATAAATCTGGCAACTACGAAACAACTCAGCAACCGAGCCCGATAAATCGGGCAACTACAAAACAACGCAGGTGATAGCCTGCAACTACCGGCTACTGGCAACCGGCCTCTGCTTTGCCGGGCGAGACGCCCGGCCTACTGTTGGTCTGCTGGTCTGTTGGTCTAGCTACGCTCTATTCTCTACTCTCGACTTATTGAAACCGCCCGACGATCGCGACGGAACAAACGTTCATGAACGGCATCCCGCCCAGGTTGTGGGTCAGGCCGAACTTCGGGTTCTTGAGCTGGCGGTCGCCGGCCCGCCCGAGGAGCTGGTTATACATCTCGTAGAGCATCCGGAGGCCGGAGGCCCCGATCGGGTGGCCGAAGCACTTCAACCCGCCGTCGATCTGGCAGGGCACCCCGCCGTCGGCATCGTAGAATCCGTCCATCACGTCTTTGATCGCTCCCCCGCGCGGGGAGATGTGCAGGTCCTCCATGGTCACGAGCTCGGTGATCGAGAAGCAGTCGTGCACCTCCATCATGCTGATCTCCTTGCGGGGATCCTTGATCCCGGCCTCGGCATAGGCCCGGGTGCTCGCCTTGTCGGCGGTCACGAAGTGATCGCCCTGCCACTCGTTGTACTGGGACTCGTAGCCGTTTGAGAGGGCCAGCTGGATAGACTTGACCGAGACCAGGTCTTTCCTCCCCAGGGACTTGGCGATCTCGGGGGTGGTGACGATCGCGCAGGCCGAGCCGTCGGAAACCCCGCAGCAGTCGAAAAGCCCGAGGGGATCGGCGATGATCGGCGAGGCCAGGATCTGGTCGATGCTTATTTCTTTGCGGAGGTGGGCCTTGGGGTTCTTGACCCCGTTCTTGTGGCTCTTGGCCGAGATGTGGGCCAGGGCGTTTTTCAGGTCTTCCCGCTCGATTTTATACTTCGCCCGGTAGGCGCTCCCCAGCTGGGCGAACATCCCGGGGGCGGTCATGTTGGGCATGATCATAAACTTGGACGGTCCCATGTTGGAACCCAGGTTGGGCAGGCCGCCGTAACCCGAGTCTTTGAGCTTCTCCACTCCCTGGGCCAGGGCGAAATCCACCGCCCCGGAAGCCACCGCGTAACAGGCCCCGCGGAAGGCCTCGGTGCCGGTGGCGCAGAAATTCTCCACCCGGGTCACCGGGATATTGGGCAGGCGCAGCGTGGTCGGGAGCGCCAGGGCGGAGAGCCCTACGCTCTGCGACTCGAAGGCCGTCCCCAGCCAGGCCGCCTGGATCTGCTTCTTCTCGATCCCCGCGTCCTTGAGACATTCCTGAAAGGCTTCCACGATCAGATCCTCGGCGCTCGATTCCCAGCGTTCGCCGAAGCGGCTGCAGCCCATCCCCAGGATCGCGACTTTATCTTTAATTCCGGTTGCCATGTTTTATCCTCCTTATAAATGGATGATGCGTCTCTGAGCTTATCTTTTCCCCCTCACCCTGCCCTCTCCCCACCAGGGGGAGAGGAAGAGCAAGGGATATCTTCCTGGTTGACTACGCCGGTTTCTTGAGGACCGGGGCCGCGCTCCAAAAATACCCGGTGAAGCTGCGGTCCTTGTCATAGTATTTCTTCCGGAAGGTAACATACATCGGCACGCCCACCTCAATATCGTTCATAGTGCAGTCGGTAAAATCCATCATCATCCGGCCGCCGCCCTCGAACTGAATCATCCCATAACTGGCGGGGGGATCGATCGAAACCGCGAGGAGGTCGCTCGTGTAGGTCAGAATCTTGGCCGCCCGGCCGGCGAACTCGTAATCCTCCTGGGTGTGGACCGCGCCGCATTCGGGCTTAACGCAAATGTTGGTCTTGGGAATCTGAGGCGTCCCGCAGGTCTTGCACTTTCCGCCGACGAACCCGAGGACCAGTTTGCGCTCGCGAAACATCGCGGAGAGGGCCGTCTGCATCGGGACCTCGGCGCGGATCCCCATCTCGGTGTTGAGGAGGTCGCGGAACCTGAGGAACTTGCCGTAGGTGTATTCGGTCCGGCTGTTGGCCAGGTGTCCCGTGACCGCCAGGCGGGGAGCAAGACTCTTGATCTTATCGGTAACCTTGAAAATCAGGGCGTCCGAGCCCTGGCCGAAGCTCGCGACCAGGAGCTTGTCGCCGGGCTTGGCCTGTTCGAGCTCGCGGGCCAGCATGACCAGCGGGTGGGCCACCCCGCATTCCCCGGTTTCCTCGTGCATGTTCCCGGCCAGCTGTTCCTTGGAGAAACCCATGCCCTTGGCAACTTCCCAGTGAGCCCGGCCAAAGAGGCAGGGGAACATCACCCGGGTAATATCCGCCGGCTTGAGTCCGGTCTTGGCCAGCACCCCTTTCACCGCCTGGGGGATGATCTTGCCGTAGCCTTCATCCCGGATCCAGCGCTCCTCCCAGTTGTAATCGAATTTCGCATCCGTGCCCCGGTAATGGTCCACGAAATCCTGGCTGAACGAGTAGGAACCCACCAGCTCGGCGATCAGGTTGTCTTTTCCCAGGACCAGCGCCGCGGCGCCGTCTCCGAACCACATTTCGTGGAACCAGGCGGTCCTGGTCTTCCGGCTGTCCGAGGCGGAGAGCAGGATCTGCTTTTTATCCCCGCCCTGGACCGCTTCCAGGGCCGTGATCAGCGCGCTGGTCCCGGCCTTCTGGGTGCTGGTGAAATCCGCGGTCATGATCTCGTCCTTCAGGTTCAAAGCGCTCTTCAGGATGCTCGCGCTGTCGCGGTCGGCGAAGGACAGGCTGGTGGAGGCGATATAAGCCCCGTCCAGCTTGGACCGGTCCTGGCCGGTGAGGCAGTCGATCGCCGCGGCCACCGCCATGGTCATGGCGTCCTCGTCCCAGTTGCAGAA
>JAPLJI010000002.1 GCA_026388655.1 Pseudomonadota bacterium | reverse complement strand
AACGCAATCCACCCCCAGCTTGAGCTTGAGCGCGGGAATGATCGAAATCAGGTTGGCGTTCCCACAGCGTTCCCCGATCCCGTTGATCGTACCCTGGACCTGGACCGCCCCCAGCCTGACCGCGGCCAGGGTATTGGCCACCGCCAGCTCGGAATCGTTGTGGGTGTGAATCCCGAGCGGGACCGAAACCCGCCCGCGGGCGAGGGCGAAAATTTCGGAGAGCTCGAAGGGCAGGGTCCCCCCGTTGGTATCGCAGAGAACCACCGCGTCGGCCCCGGCCCCGGCCGCCGCCCGGATGGTCTCGAGGGCGTAGTCCGGATTTTCCCGGCAACCGTCGAAAAAATGTTCCGCGTCGAAAAAAAGCCGGTCCACCCGGGGCCGGAGATAGGAAAGCGTGCTTCCAATGATTTCGAGGTTCCTCTCCAGTCCGATCCGGAGGGCTTTTTTCAGGTGCAGGTCCCAGGATTTACCGACGATGGTCACCGCCCCCGTTCCGGCCTGCAAAAGCGCCTTGACCGCGGGGTCGGACTCGGGCTTCCTTTTCGGATTAACCGTGGAGCCAAAGGCCACCAGCCGGGTCCGCCCGAGTCTCCGGGAACGCATCTTCCGGAAAAACTCGTCATCCCGGGGGTTGGCCCCGGGCCACCCGCCCTCGATGTAGTGGATCCCGATCTCGGCCAGCCGTTCGGCGATGCGGATCTTGTCGATCACCGAGAAGGCGATCTCGGCCGCCTGGGCCCCGTCGCGGAGCGTGGTATCGTAGATTTCAACCGCGCGAGGCAAGGATTTTTTTTCTTTTTTCATCATCACTAATGTTATGTTTCATAAAAGGCTTTACCATGAATATTTCTAACGTAGGGGAGCCATTCCACTGGCTCCCTCCTCGGGCGGCTATAGAAAGCCGCCCCTACATCATCAAAGCCAGGGATCTTGATATGTAAAGCCATTATTAAAACACTACCCCTGTTTTTTACTGATACACGTCTAATTCACTCTTCTAGATTCCCGCTTTCGCGGGAATGACGAAACTTGAACCATGAACCCGCAACTCGAAACTAATTAACCGTTTTCCAGGAAGGTGGCGTGCAGGGCCCGGACCGCGAGCTCGGCGTATTTTTCCTCGATCAGGCAGGAGACCTTGATCTCGGAGGTGGAAATCATCAGGATGTTGATCCCCTCCTTCGCCAGGGACGAGAACATCTGGGCCGCCACCCCGGGCTGGCTGTGCATTCCCGAACCGATGATGGAAACCTTGGCCACGTTCACGTCGGTCCTGACTTTCCCCGCTCCGAGTTCCCCGATAATCCCTTCCACCGTTTTCTGCGCCCGGGCCAGGTCGGCCTTGGTGACGGTAAAGGTGATGTCGGTGTAGCCGGACTCGCTGACATTCTGCACGATCATGTCGACCACGATGTTGGCATCGGCCACCGCCTGGAACAGCCGGGCGGCGATCCCCTGCCGGTCGGGGACATGGCTGACCGTAACCTTGGCCTCGTTCCGATCCGCGGCCACCCCGGAAACCACTAAGCTCTCCATGCCTTCCTCCTCCTTCATCAATGTTCCCCCGCCCTCGGTAAAGCTCGAGAGGGTCAGGACGGGCACGCGGAAACGCTTGGCCAGTTCGACCGAGCGGGTCTGTAAAACCTTGGCCCCCATGCTGGCGAGTTCGAGCATTTCGTCGTAGGAAACCCGGTCCAGCCGGCGGGCCGTTTCGCAGACATTCGGATCGGTGGTATAAACCCCGTCCACGTCCGTGTAAATTTCGCAGAGGTCCGCCTTCAGCGCCGCCGCCACCGCCACCGCGGTGGTATCGGATCCGCCCCGGCCCAGGGTGGTGACATTGCCTTTCTCATCCACCCCCTGGAAACCGGCCACCACCGGGATGACCCCCTCGGCCAGCGCCTTCCGCAGGTTTTCTTCCCCCACCCGGAGGATGCGCGCCTTCGCGTGGGCGGAATCGGTCACGATGGGAACCTGCAGGCCCAGGAAGGAGCGGGATTTTTCCCCCAGGGCCTGGATGGCCAGGGTTAAAAGCCCGATGGTAACCTGCTCTCCGGTGGAAACGACCTGATCGTACTCGCGGGTATCGTGGATTTCCGCGATCTTGTTGACCAGCACCACCAGCTTGTTGGTCTCCCCCGACATGGCGGAAGCCACCACCACCACGGAATCCCCCTTCCGCTTCCGGTCCACCACCTTCCGGGCCACATTTTTGATCCGGTCGGGATCACCCACCGAGGTGCCGCCGTATTTTTGCACGATCAACGCCATCGTTTTCCCACCTTTATCCTAATCGGTTTATTTTTGATTATTGGCCGGTATTTTGCAACCGCTCCGGGATAAACCGGGCCGGACCGAAAATGGTGATTCTCCGGTCCTCCTCCCCGGTCATTTCAAAATTAATCTTAATGCAACTTTCCGGGAGATAAGAGCGGGGCAGCTTCTCGCCCCATTCCACGACCGCGATCCCGTCCCCGCCCAGGTATTCTTCCAAACCCGCGCTTTCCAGTCCGCGGATGTCATCGATGCGATAAAGGTCGATGTGGTAGATCGGAACCCGGGCCGGATAAATATTCATAATTATAAATGAAGGGCTGGTGATCAGATCCGGGTCCGCGATCCCCAGGCCCTGGGCCAGTCCCTTGGTGAAGACGGTTTTCCCGCTCCCGAGTTCGCCCGAAAGCAGGACCACCATACCGGGCTCGAGGCCCTGGCCCAATTCCTTTCCGATCCGGAGGGTTTCTTCGGAAGAGGAAGAGAGACAACTTATGGTCAAATTTTTCAAATTAAATTCTAGTTACGGATTTATTCGTAGTTGCCCGATTCATCGGGCTTAAATTATAAATAAAAACTTAAAAAAGCCGATAAATCGGCAGACTATATTTTTCTTATTTATTAATTTCAAAAGGCCAGTTCGCATTTTTATGGACTGCATCAGCTTGCTGATGCATTGCAATAGCAAGCTATTGCACTCCAAAGAAGACCTCTCTTCAAACCCGCCTATCCCTCATCCTTTGGGACAGGTAAATCGGCAGGCTACATTATCTTCTTATTTTTCTAATTCTTTAATACACAACGGGATTTCGTCCGCCAATTCCGATGCCAGGATCCCCACGGGGCCCTGTCTCTCGGCGATCCGGTCCCCCGCCATCCCGTGCAGGTAAACCCCCAGGCAGGAAGCGTCCGAAAGCGACCGGCCCTGGGCCAGGAGCCCGCCGACAATCCCGGTCAAGACGTCTCCCATTCCTCCCTGGGCCATCCCGCGGTTGCCGGTGGGATTGATAAAAACTTCCCCTTCCGGCCCGGCGATAACCGTCCGCGCACCTTTCAGGACCACCCAGGCCAGAAGCTCCCGGGCGGCTTTTCGGGCCGAGCCGATTCTGTCTTCCTGGACCCCGGCCGGATTGGTATTGAAGATCCGGGCCAGCTCGCCGGGATGAGGGGTGATCACCGTCTGGATGGACCTTCCCCTTAAGAGGGCGCGGTTCCGAGCCAGATGGGTCAAACCGTCGGCGTCGAGCAAAATCGGCACCCGGGATTTAGCGATAATCTCTGCGATTACCTCCCCCACCTCCGGAAGCGTGGAGATCCCCGGTCCGATGGCGAGCGCGGTTTTTCCCTCCAGGGCTTTCTCCAGTTGCGAAAGTGCGCTTTTTGAAATGGTTCCCGCTTCGGTTTCCGCGAGCGGCTCGGTCATCGCCTCGGGAAGGCTGGCCACCACGATCGAGGTCAGACTTTTGGGCAACGCCACCGTAACCAGCCCGGTCCCAATCTTGAGGGCGCCCCGGGCGGCCAGACAGGCGGCCCCGGTTTTACCCAGGGAACCGGCCAAAACCAAAAGATGTCCATAATCGCCCTTGTGGCTCGCAGGAAGCCTACGAGGAATCAATCCGGAAACAATCTCTCGATCCAGCAAAGTCACGGCATCGGGAATACCTTTTACCACCGCATCCGGGAAGCCGATATCAACGACAACCATTTTACCGACATATTCCAGGCCGGGGTGGATCACCTGCCCTAGCTTGGGCAGGCCGAAGGTAACGGTGAGATTGGCCCTCACCGCCGTCCCCAGGACCTTTCCGGAGGTGGAATGAATCCCGGAAGGGATGTCGATGGCCACCTTCGGGGCTAAAGATTCGTTCAAATCCTGGATGGCTTCGGCGAAAATCCCGCCGACCTCCTGGTTCAAACCGGTGCCGAAAAGGGCGTCAACCAGGAGATCATAGGAATTAAGCCGGTCCCGCCAGGTCAGAAGATCCTCGGAGGTTAGAACCTCCGGTGTTTTTCCGGCCATTTTCTCCCAGGCTTCGAGGTTGATCCGGGCATCGCCTTTGACTTTTTCCCTGGGACCCAGGAGAAGCACCGCGGCTTCCACCCGGCTGTTCACCAGGTGCCGGGCGACCACGAAACCGTCGCCACCGTTGTTACCGGTCCCGGCGACAACTAGAACCCGGCCTTTCCCGACGAAGCCGGGACATTCCTGCAGGATAACCTCAGCCGCGCCCCGCCCGGCTTTTTCCATCAGCTCGACCCCGGGAATCCCATAACGCTCGATGGTCTCCCGATCGAGCTCCCTCATCCTTTCCCCGGTTACGACTTTCATGATGAATAGTACTTACTCAAGTTGTTCGGTTCACGGTTCAAGGTTCAAAGGTTAAATACGAAAAATTCCGATTTCAAAGCTCCTAAATTTCTTAACCTTGAACTCTGAACTTTGCTTGCCCTGAGCCCTGCGAATGGGAACCCTGAACCTGAGTATTCACGATGAATAAATATATCAGAAATTCAGGAGGGAGATAAATCTAAATTCAAAGCAATATTCCCTCGACCGCGAAACCCTCTTTCTCAGCGGCGCCGGCAAGATTCCTATCGAGGGTAACGAAACCAATCCCTTCCGTCTGTTCCGAAAACCCGACCAGGGCCGCGGCCAGTTGAAGACTGTCCCCGGCCCGTAGAAGGTGAACCGCCAATAACCGTTCTGCCCGGTCGCGGACCAAGTCAAGCTGCTTGACCTCCATCCAAACCCGCTCGAATCCTTTTAACCTGCTTTTCGCCTGACTCAGGGTATTTCTGTCTATCGCTCCTTCCCGGAACTTCCGGCCGAGAGCCGAAAGAATCTCAACCGGCGTCAAGGCCCAGACCATAATCACCTGGTCGGCCTTCAGGATTTCCATGATCGATTTACTTTCGGGTTCGGGGACAAAAAGAGGGACCAGCGCGGATGAATCCCAGAATTTCAACGACCTTTCGCCCTTTCATCCAGAAGGGCCCGTAAAACCCCGCTCGGCGGACCCTCGGGGGTTTTTAAAAGTTCCGGCGGGATCTTTCCACTGCCCCTTCGGATAATCCCTTTCGCCTCCTGGGAGTGTAAAAAGGCTTCCAACTCCTCGGGTGCTCCTTCGATCCTGGATTTGACCGGAACGATATCAGCGACAGGCTCGTCCCGGTCGAGCACCCTTACCTTCCCTCCCTTCCGGACGTATTGAAGGTAGTTGCTGAGGTTGTTTTTCAACTGGGATATTCTGGCCTCTTTCATATGGCTATTATGGCCTTGTTATGTTTTTCCGTCAACCTTCGAATCAACCCTTCGACTTCCCCGGTCTAAAGCCCAGGGTATGCTCAGGGTTGATACCGAGCGGCACCTCTTTCCCTTCAGGGTGAATCCCCTCAAGATGAACCCCGCCCTAAAGGGCAGGGGTTGGGCGCCGTCGAAATATCAATCCGCGAACCGAACTTTTGGTTCTCCCTTCCCCAAATTCTCCAGTCCTCCGATCAGGTAGGACTTTTCTTTTTTAGACGTAAGGTAATTCTGAATCCGGTCAGCCTGATTATAAGGAACCACCAGGATCATCCCGATCCCGTTGTTGAAAACATTATCCATCTCACCCTGTTCAATATCGCCGCCCTCCTGGATCAGATTAAAGATCGCCGGAACCGGCCAGCTTCCGCGCTCAATCACCGCCCCAACCCCGTCCGGGAAAACCCGGGGCAGGTTTCCGGGAATCCCGCCCCCGGTGATATGGGCGATGCCGCGGATCTCGAATTTCTCGATCAGTTTCTGGATCAGGCGGACATAAATCCGGGTCGGCCGCAGCATCTCCTCCCCCAGCTTGCACCTCAGTTCGGGGATGTATTTATTCAATTTCCATCCCATCGCTTCCAGGAGAACCTTCCGGGCCAGGGAGTAACCGTTGGAATGCAAACCGGTGGAAGCGAGCCCGACCAAAACATCACCCGGCCTGATCTTCGAACCGTCAATGATTTTTTTTCGCTCGACGATCCCGACCACGAACCCGGCCAAGTCATACTCCCCCGGGGCATAAAATCCGGGAAGTTCGGCCGTCTCCCCCCCGATCAGGTCACACCCCGCATCACGGCATCCCGCCACGATACCTTTGATTACCTCTTCATGCTTCCCCGGATTGAGTTCCCCGGTAGCCAAATAATCCAGGAAAAACATAGGCTTGGCCCCCGGAACCAGGATGTCGTTCACCCCCATTGCGACGAGGTCTATCCCCACCGTGTCGTGTTTGTCCAGGGCGAAGGCGATCTTCAGCTTGGTCCCCACCCCGTCGGTGGAGGAAACCAGGACGGGCTGCCGGTATTTTTTGGTATCAACCGCGAAAAGACCGCTGAAACCGCCGATCTTGGAGAGCACCCCGTACGGGGTCGCGCCGGGCTGGGTTGTCTTTTCGACCAGCTTCGCGATCCGGCCGGTAAAATCATCCCCCGCCCGGATGCAGACCCCGGCCTGGGCGTAGGTAAGCTTCTTGGCTTTTATTTTCTTCATTCCCCCCTCACCCTGCCTCTCCCCACCAGGGGGAGAGGAAAGAATCGCACATTGATAAGAACTGGATTCCCGCTTTCGCGGGAATGACGACAATATTTTATGTTTTCGCCTATTTGTTTTTAACCTTTGACCTTTGACCCTTCACCTTTCACCTTTTTTTGAATCTCATCCCGATCCATTCGTCCTCGGTCGGATCGCGGTCCAGAACCACCCCTTCCGCCTCGAAGGCCTCCCTGACCTGGTCGCGCTTCGCGGTCAGGACCCCGGAAAGAATCAGGTATCCGCTCTTTTTCATGTGGCCGACCAGTTCCTTCTTCATCTCGATCAGGTCCTCCGCCAGGATGTTCGCCACCACAATCTCAAATTCGCCCGGCACCTGGGCGACCGGGGTCTCGCTCGTCTCCATCCGGGCGGTCACCTGGTTGAGGTATGCATTATTCCGGGCGATCTCCACCGCCCGCGGGTCGAGGTCTATTCCCACCACCTTCTCCACCCCCAGCTTGACTGCCACGATCCCCAGGATTCCCGATCCGGTCCCCACGTCCAGAACGGAAACCGGCCCCTTCTTTTTCATCTCCTCGAGGGTTTCTTCCAGAAGGATCAGGGCGAGCCGCGTGGAGAAATGGGTCCCGGTCCCGAAGGCCATCCCGGCGGTGATCTCGACGACCACCTCTCCCGGCGCGGGAGTGACGCTTTCCCAGGAAGGTTTGATCACGATTTGCTTCCCGATCCGGACCACCTGGAAAAGGCACTTCCAGTTCTCGGCCCAGTCCTCATCCATCAGGATCTCGTAGCTGACCTTGGGGATTTCCTCCCTCCCCTGGGCCTGGGCGGCCGACCGGATGAACTCCCGGATTTGTTCCACCCTTTTCTCCAGGTTCTCGTCCCGGATGAAGTAGGCGAGCAGGACCAGGCGCTCCGGCTTCGGGCCGGAGAAAAGATCAAAATAGGGCCTGGACTTGGCCCGGTCGGTGAAGACCCCGTGCGAACCCAGGTCGAAAATGAATCCCGCGATCGGATCCTCGAGATACTGGGGTATGTCCAGGCAGATCTCCGCCCACTCAACCCGGGGTTTCATCGGCTGCTCTCCGGGATGCTGGCCGGTTCTTCTCCCCGGCTCGGATCCAGCATGGAAATAAACAGGGAAAGCTTCTGCAGATCGCCGGGGCGGAAGGAGAGAATCGCCATCTCGGGGTAGCCGATCAAGTAGCGGAGGTTGCTCATTAAAACCTCCGCCTGCGAAAAACCGGGGTCGATGGAAAAGTAATCAATCGGGCGGTTCTCTTTCTCGATCTGCATCGCCTCGGCCAGGTTCTGGGTCTGCAGGAGGACCACTCCTTCATATATGGGAATCTTGAAATTTATTTCGGTGGGGGAAGCCAGGAGGATCTTGTAGCGCAGTTCCATCTTCAGGGCTTCCCACTTCTTCTCGATCTCCTGGATCAGGAGGGTTACCGTCGGAGATATATCCTTGGAGCGGTAGACTTCGCTTTCCAGGACATGGGTTACGTCCATATTCAGGGAGTCCCGGAAGCGGATGAGATTGGCTTTCTCTTCTTCGAACCGGAAATCCGGGGAGTGCTTGAACAGGTGCCGAACGTTCAACTGGTAGGAGTCCAGGAAATCCACCACGGTATCGTAAAGACTGGAAAGGTGAAAAAGATCCAGCCTGTTTCGACTGGTGAGGGCGGCGGTGGGGGACTTCTTCGTCGGCATTTAACAGTCAGACTTTTGAATACGATCTCTAAATCCCAAATCCCAAATCCAAATACTACCAAACAAATCCCAAATCCAAATGATCCAATGTTTTCTTTTGGGATTTGGAAATTGGGATTTACTTGGGATTTGGGATTTATTGGTCATTGGGATTTTGTCATTGGGATTTGTTTGGGATTTGGGATTTGATTTGACATTTGAACTTTGGCATTTGGATTTTTTAAATTAAAAGCCCTCCTCCATCTATCACCATCACCTCTCCGGTCATGTAACTGGAAGCGGGGGAAGCCAGGAAAAGCACGGCGCCCACGATTTCCTCGGGCTGGCCCACCCGGGGAATGGGCTGGCGCTTCTGCACCTCCTCGAGGATCGTTTCGTTCTTCCAGAGCGCCTCGCTGAAGCGGGTCTCGATTATGCCGGGAGCCACTGCGTTGACCCGGATCTTCAGGCCCGCCCACTCCACGGCCAGGACCTTGGTCAGCATGATCACTCCCGCCTTGCTGACCGAGTAAGCCCCCAGGAAAGGCATGGGCCGGAGTCCGGCTGAAGAAGCGATATTCACGATCACGCCGCCCCCCTTCTCCCCCATCACCTGGGCCGCCGACCGGGAAAGAAAGAAAGCACCCTTAACGTTGACCTCCATGATCTTGTCCCAGGCCGATTCCTCCACCTGGATAATCGGTCCGAAAACCGGGTTGGTGGCGGCGTTGTTCACCAGGATGTCGATCGTCCCATAATGCTCCACCGTCTTCTTCACCAGGTTTTCCAGGTCGGCGATCCTCCCGTTGTGGGCCGCGATCGGGAAGGCGTCGCCTCCCTTCCGACGGATCTCCTCCGCCACCTTCTGGAGATCCTCCAGCTTGCGGCTGGAGAGCACCACCTTCGCCCCGGCCTCGGACAAGCCGTGGGCGATGGCCCGGCCGATGCCCCGGCTGGCTCCCGTGACAATGGCCACCTTTCCCTGAATCTGGAAATCTTTCAAGCCCATTTGCCCTCCTTCTATTAAAAAGGATCTCGTTTAGCGGCGCAGCACGTTTCAAATGAAGTTTAACTGGCGGGCAAAATCTTGACTTCCACCCGGCGGTTCTTCCAGCGCATCGCGAAGCTGGGCCCGGAAACTAGGGGTTCGTTTCTCCCCTTACTGACAATCTCAATCCTGGAAGGCTCGAAGCCGAGAATCTGGGAACGTAAAAATTCTTTCACCTTCGATGCCCGACGAAAACCAAGTTGGTAAATATCCTCCTGGGAACCGAGATCATCGCCGTGCCCTTCCAGTTGAATCCGGGTCCGCGGATGATCCTGCAGCCATCGCACCAGGCTTTTTAGAACCGGCCGGGCCTCCGGCGAAATCTTGTCGTTGCCAAGCATAAAATAAACATTCCGGAGTCCTTCCGGGATTTGAGAGATTGGATCCGGCCCGGCGGCGGTCTGAACCCTGACCGCTTCCTGACGTTTTTCGGCCGCCACCGTTTTGGGAACCGCGACCAGGATATTGGACTCACGGAACCGCTGGAAAAAGATTCCCCCCGCGAGCTGGCCTTCGATTTCGAACTTGAAACGGTAATGCCCCCGACCATGAGCATGGGTGCCGGAGTAGAAAAAGTCGATGGTTGAACCACTGCCCCGGAAGGGACCGAAGGGAAATTCCTCTATCTTTTGGTTTTCCTTGAAAACCAAAACCCGGGCGGACGCCGTGACTACGGGCCTGGGCAGATCGACTAATCCGATCAGGAAGTGAATATCATGGTCCAGATTTTCATGAACGTATCCCGGCTCCGGCCGCAAAACCTCTAAACCCAGCCTTTCCGCCGTACTCACCATGTAATGGAGATTGGTTCCCTTGCTGGGGATACCGCTTTTGCCTTTTATTGCGACCTGGTAATCTCCGTAATAACCGTTTTCCAGGCGAATAAAGGAAGCCTGATGCTGGAAAATCGAGACCTTGATGAGCGGATACTTTTCCCGGGGGATATCTTGCCCTCGGGAATTAATAATGCGGTAACTTCCGTTGGGAGTGATCAAAATTTTATTCCGCTTGGGGTCTCTTACCTCGTAGCTAAACTCGGATTTTTCTTCGATGTAAATGAAAATGTCACCGCCGCCCTGGAACTGGAAGGATTTCTTTTCCCCGCGTTTGATTCCTTTAACCACGTCGGAAACGACGCCCTTCCGATACATCACCTCGAGCTCCACCAGCGACATGAAAATCGCTTGGATATCCTCGGCGGAAAAGATCGGGATATAGTCCTTTCCCCCGCTCTCCCGGGCGATCCGGCTGAGCATCGTCTCGTCTAATCCTTGCTCAAACTGCAGGCTGGGATTTTGGACGTCGGCGCCCAGTCCCATCACGAAAATTGGGATATTGGTTTTTATCTCCGGGTTGTATTTCGGGTTAAAAAGCCGGTGTAAATTTTGATATTCCCCGATATTATGAAACCCGTCAGTAAGAAAAAAGATGTAATTTTGCACTTCCTGACCGGTATCCTTTATGCAGGCATAAGCGGTTTCCAGGCAAAGATCAAAGTTGGTTTCCCCTCCCTGGGCCCCGATCCGGTCAATCGCCGATTCCAATTCTTCGTAATGGTCAAACACCGAAAGCGGACAGACCGAAAAATGCACCCGATCACTGAAATCAATAATCCCGAGCTCGACGTTGGAAAGCTCGTTTCTCTTTATATAATTGAGAATTAATTTCGCGCCCGAACGGCGGCGGTTGTATATATCATTGCCCCCGAATTTGCGCATGGAATTAGAGGAATCCACCACCAATAAAATTTTCTTGCGCTGGAAAACTTGAACCCGGTTGCATTTTCCTATCTGACAAGCCAGATCATCATTCAGGCCCTGCATCTGGTCCGGCTCGTAAATTTTACTTATTTTCCCCGAAGCAGTTCCTTTCTCCTTGCCTTCCGGAACAGAGCGGGATTTTAAGGAAATCGAGTATTTATCCCCGTTCGCGGTTTCATTAACAAAGCAATTTAATACCTCGCTTGCTCCTAAGGTCTTTCCAACATCAAGACCACCCTTTTGTTCGAAGTCGTAGGGTGAAAGATTGAGGTTGCGGATTACATCCTCCACCTTGATGTTTTCGACCAGATGGTAGATCCCCAAAGCCACCAGGGTTTGATAAAGATTTTCATGGTACTCATTACGAAACTGGTTCGGGATACCTTCCTTACCCCCGCAGGGGAAGAGGACTAAAACCGGGCGGGATGCGCTCTCGGGTATTTCTAATTGGGTAATTAGGATAGGCGAGGCTTTTGCCGGTTCCGACCGAAGGTTTTCCGGGGGATAGGTCGGGCCGGCACCCGTATCCGGCCCGGGTCCGGAAACCGGCTGGGTCAAGAGGCGGGGGTAAATCGCCCTCGGCATCGGTTCAAGCGGAGGCGGCGGAGGCGGGAAGGTTTGAACCGGAAACTCTATCGACGATGTCACCGACTCGCGAAAGGTATCAACCGTCTCGGACTCTGCCCGAATTTCTCCCTCGGGAAAAGTTACACCTGCCTCGGATTCGATCTGGGTAATCGGCTGGGGATATACTTTATTATTGGCTTCCGACTGCGACCAAGAATCCGCGGAAAAGAGTAATTCCCCGGTTAGAAAAACAAAGAAAAGGAGCTGAAAACCCCTTTTTATCTCCTTCGCTCTTATATCCACGTTTTTAACCAGATAATATTCTTTGTAATCCTAATGGTTAACAAACCTCAGTGTCAACAAATTCTTGTTTTTCCTTGAGATTTAACCAGTTGTCATACTTTTCCGCCGCATATAAGTGTATTCAATAAGGCCTTGGCATTGGGATTCCATCGGTCGGGTTGACAAATTTCAATTCGTGATTAGCTTAATTTTCGAAAGGGGGTGAGTTAAATGAACATTGAACTTTGGAGAACATCACCGTTACGGACCTGGTACGATGATCTGGAGCTTTTCCGGCCCTTCGGGAGCGACGATATCGAATTCTTCTTTGGGGAGGCCCCGACCCTGGGTTACCCGGCGGTTGAAGTCAAGGAAGACGATAAGAATTATTATCTGGAAGCGGAGACTCCGGGACTTACTGAGAAAGAATTGGAAGTCGCGATCGAAGACGGGGTCCTGACCCTGAAAGGGGAAAGGAAAACTGAAACAGAAAAGAAGGAAGGAAAGGTTCACCGGACCGAGAGGTATTATGGGCGCTTTTCCCGGAGCTTCGGCATTCCCGAGAATGTCAAAGCCGAGGAGATCACGGCCCACTATGAAAACGGGGTCCTGGAACTGACTCTCCCGAAGGGGGAGGAAGCCAAACCCAAACGGGTTGAGATCAAGGGTAACTAACCGGTCCAGGGGTTATCCGAGAGAGAATAAGCCCCTCTCCCCAGGCCGTCCCGATTGCTGAGAAATAATATTGGGACGGCCTATTTTTTTCATTTCCAAAATTAAAATTCAAATATCAAACACAAAATCCAAAGTTCAAAGGGTAAGAGTTTTGACATTTGCCCCTCTGGGGTTCTCGTCCCGAGCCCTCATTCGGGTTCGAGGGAGATTTTGACATTCATTTGCCCCTCTGGGGTCCTCGTCCCGAGACCCCATTCGGGGTCGTGGGAAACTTTGAGCATTAACATTTGGCATTATCTTCTTATTATCCTTTCTCGAAAACCGTGGTTTTCCCCCGCTCAATCCGATAAACTTATAAATTTGGGCGTTTAACAATGGAACCGGGAAAAATAATCGTTCGCGGGGCTCGCGAACATAACCTGAAAAATATCTCGGTCGAGATTCCCCGTCACAGTCTGACCGTGATTACGGGGGTATCCGGCTCAGGAAAAAGTTCCCTGGCTTTTGACACGATATACGCGGAAGGCCAGCGCCGTTACGTGGAATCACTTTCCGCTTATGCCCGGCAATTCCTGGAACAGATGGAAAAACCGGACGTGGATGAAATACTCGGGCTTTCCCCGGCCATCTCCATCGAACAGAAAACCGTCTCCAAAAATCCCCGTTCCACCGTCGGGACCGTCACTGAAATTTACGATTATCTGCGGGTGCTTTTCGCCCGGATCGGACGTCCCCACTGCCCCCGCTGCGGCCGGGAAATCAGCTCGCAAACCCCTCCCCAGATCGTGGACCGGATCCTGGAACTGCCCCCCGGCTCCCGGATCGTCATCCTTGCCCCGATTGTGCGGGGCCGGAAGGGCGAATACCGGAAGGAACTTTCCGATCTCCGGCGCCAGGGCTTTCTCCGGGTGATCATCGACGGGGAACAGCGGGAACTGACCGAGGAAATCGAGCTGGACCGCAAGCGCAAACATAACATCGAGGTGGTGATCGACCGGATCGCGATTCCCAAACAATCCGGTACGAAGGAGCAGGACGAACCTAATATCCGCCCCCGTCTGGCGGAAGCCGTCGAACTGGCTACCGGGCTCGCGGAAGGAATCGTCCGGGTCATGATGCCGGGCGACCAAACCGTGACCTTCAGCTCCCGCTTCGCTTGCCTGGATTGCGGGATCGACCTCCCGGAAATCAACCCGCGGATATTTTCTTTCAACAACCCCTACGGGGCCTGCCCGGAATGCGGCGGCCTGGGGACCAAAACCGATTTCGCCCCCGGTTTGGTGGTGCCGGATGAAAATCTTTCCCTCCGGGAAGGCGCGGTGGAGCCCTGGCAGAAAAAAAACCCGATGGTGCGCCAGCAGATCCTGGAATCCTTGAGCCGGCGTTTCGATTTCGACATTTATACCCCCTGGAAAAAACTCCTCCCCGCCACCCGGGAGATCATTCTATCGGGGACGGGAGATGAAAAAATCGAGTTCTGGTACGAACGCGGGGGCAAAAGGCACCGTTTTCTCCGGCCTTTTCCCGGGGTAATCGGGGAGTTGCGGGCCCGGCTGGAGCAGGATCCGGACTGGTCCGAACGCGAGGAGCTTTCCCGCTACCTGGAAACCCAGGAATGCCCGGCCTGCCGGGGCACCCGCTTGAGGCCGGAAAGCCTCTCGGTGAAAATGGCCCAAAAATCCATCGCCGAGATCACCCGCTTAACCATCGCGGAGATCGATCAATTCTTCGCCGAGCTCAAGCTTACCTCCCGGGAGGCGGAAATCGCCCGGCGGCTTCTGAAAGAAATCCGGGAGCGTCTCGGCTTCCTGGTCAAGGTGGGAGTGGATTACCTGACCCTGGACCGGCCCGCCAACAGCCTGGCCGGGGGGGAAGGCCAGCGCATCCGCCTGGCCACGCAAATCGGATCGGGACTCGTCGGGGTCCTTTATATCCTGGACGAACCCTCGATCGGCCTGCACAAGCGGGACCAGCTCCGTCTGCTCCGGGCTCTGGAAAGGCTCCGCGACCTGGGAAATACCGTGATCGTGGTGGAACACGACGAGGAAACCATCCTCTCGGCCGACTGGGTTATCGACATGGGTCCCGGAGCCGGGCGGGAAGGAGGCCGGGTCGTACTGGCCGGAACCCCGGAGGAAATCAAGAACCATCCCTCTTCCCTGACCGGAGGTTACCTCTCCGGCCGCCTGAAAATTCCCATCCCTCCCAGGAAAAAATCCGATGGACGCATGCTGGTGCTCAAGGGCGCCCGGGAACATAACCTGAAAAACCTGACGGTCCGGATCCCCCTGGGGCTGGTTACCTGCGTCACCGGTGTCTCCGGCTCCGGGAAAAGCTCCCTCATTATCGATACCCTCTATCCGGTCCTGGCCCGGAGTCTGCACCGCGCCCGCATCCCTTCCGTCAAGATCGAAGAAATAATCGGACTGGAGCAACTGGACCGGGTCATCAACATCGACCAGTCCCCGATCGGCCGGACTCCCCGCTCGAACCCCGCCACTTACACCGGGGTTTTCACCGAGATCCGCGAGGTTTTCGCCGGGTTGCCGGAAGCCCGGGCCCGGGGTTACCATCCCGGCCGGTTCAGCTTTAATGTCAAGGGGGGAAGGTGCGAAGCCTGCGAAGGAGACGGGGTAATCCAGATCGAAATGCACTTCCTCCCCGACGTTTTCGTTCAATGTGAACAGTGCCGGGGAAAAAGGTACAACCGGGACACCCTGGAGGTAACCTACAAGGGCAGGAATATCGCCGAGGTTCTGGAGATGACGGTAATTGAGGCGGAAACCCTTTTCTCCGCCTATCCCCGCATCCGGGAGAAACTCCGCACCCTGGCCGTGGTAGAACTGGGCTATATCTGCCTGGGCCAATCCGCCACCACCCTTTCCGGAGGGGAAGCCCAGCGGATCAAGCTGGCCCGGGAGCTTTCCAAGCGGTCTACCGGCCGGACCCTTTACCTTTTGGACGAGCCCACCACCGGGCTTCACTTTGCCGACGTCCAGCACCTGCTTAACCTCCTCCTGAGGCTTCGAGATGAGGGAAACACGATCGTCATCATCGAGCACAATCTCGAGGTGATCAAATCCGCGGATTATGTCATTGACCTGGGCCCCGAAGGCGGGGA
>JAPLJI010000032.1 GCA_026388655.1 Pseudomonadota bacterium | reverse complement strand
CCTGCTCTTTGCTATTACAGCTTCTTCTGAAAGCGGTTCACCGAAATTGTGAAAAGCAGCGTGCCCAGGGCCAGGAGAAACAGGGTCGGCACTACTAGGTCAGCCGCCGGTTGATTCTTAAGCATGATCCCGCGGGTGATTTTGATGAAATACCGGGCGGGAACGATGTAAGTGATCGCCTGCACCCATTTCGGCATTGACTCGATCGGGAACATGAAACCCGAAAGCAGCATGCTGGGAAGCATCGTGGAGAGCACCACGATCTGGTTGGCGAAAAGCTGGGTTTTCGCGACCACGCTGGCCAGGAGGCCGATGGACAGGCCGGCCGCCGCGAAGACCAGGGCGGTGCCAATGAATATAACCACGCTCCCGGCAAAAGGCACGTTGAAGACAACCACCCCTATCCCGGCGATGACCGCGCAATCGATTAAAGCGATTACGAGGTAGGGCAGCATCTTGCCCACCAGGATCTCATGCTTCCGCACCGGCGTGGCGATCAGGCCCTCTAGGCTCCCGAGCTCCCGTTCCCTCACCACCGTCAGGCTGGTCAAAAGGGCCGCCACCATCATCATGATGACCGCGATCAGCCCGGGCACGATGGTGTTCGCGCTTTTCATCTCCGGGTTGAACCAGACCCGCACCCGCGGATCGATCGGGGGTATCCCCCGGGGTTTTATCCCTCTCCGGGCCAGGGCTTCCTTGATCAGGCTGATATTCCATCCGGCGAAAATCGATTCGATATACCCGGTGCCGATGGTGGCGGTATTGGACTCGGATCCGTCCACCAGGACCTGGATTTTTTCCCCTTCCTGCCGCTCGATGTTCCGGGCGAAACCCGCCGGGATGGCCAGGGCCACCTGGGCCTCCCCGCTGTCCAGGAGCCGGGAGATCTCATCCGCGGAATTCGGCTCCGCCACCAGCCGGAAATAACCGTTGGCGGTGAAACGCCGGACGAGATTCCGGCTGGCGTTGGAGTGATCCTGATCCAGAACCGCCAGGCGAAAATCCTTGATGTCGAAGGTGATCGCGTAACCGAAGAGCAGGATCATCATGACGGGCAGGATGAAGGCGAGGTAAAGCGTGCGCCAGTCCCGCAAAACGTGCAGGGTTTCCTTGCGGGCTATCGCGGGGATCCGGCTCCTCATCTGCCCCGTCCCCCCTGGCTGGCCATCCGTTCATCCTCGCGTTCGATCAGGCGGATAAACGCGTCTTCCAGGCTGGTCCGGATCGGCCGCACCTGGACCTCGGCCAATCCCCCCCGGGCCAGCTCGCGGGCCAGGTTATCCCCGGCCGTGGGTTTTCGGTCGGTCAGCACATGGCTGGCCCGGCCGAAAATCTGAGCCTGCTGGATCCCGGGCCTCCCCGCGAGGGCCTGAACCACCCGGGCCGGGGGTGGGCCCGTGACCTCGAACATCAGGCCGTCCAGCACCTCGGTGACCAGCTCCCGGGGCGCGGCCTCGGCGATCTTCCGGCCGGAATAAATTAAAATCAGGCGGTCGCACTGCTCGGCCTCGTCCATGTAATGGGTGGTTACGAAAACCGTGACCCCCTCCCGGCGCATCCCGGCGATCAGGTCCCAGAACTCCCGGCGGCTCTTCGGATCAACCCCCGCGGTGGGTTCGTCGAGAAAAAGCACCTTCGGCTCGTGTAAAATCGCGGCCCCCAGGGCCAGGCGCTGTTTGATCCCCCCCGAAAGCTCCGCGGTCAGGCGGTCTTCGGACCCTTCCAGGCCGGCAATCTTGAGGGCGAAATCAATCCGGACCCGGGCTTTTTTCGCCGGGATCCGGTAAATTCCGGCGTAGAACCTCAGGTTCTGGCGCACAGTCAGGTCGGCATACAGGGAAAACCGCTGGCTCATGTAACCGATATGTTCCTTGATCCGGTCCGCTTCGGAAGCAAGGTCGTGCCCGGCCACCCGGGCCCGGCCGCTGGTGGGCTGCAGCAGGCCGCAGAGCATCCGGATGGTGGTGGTCTTGCCGGCGCCGTTCGGCCCCAGGAACCCGAAGACCGCGCCCTCCTCTACCGAGAACGAGATGTCATCCACAGCGTTGAAATCGCCGAATTTTTTTACCAGGTTCTCCGCCTGAACCGCGATCACGCGAAGCTCTCCTCGAGGGACAGGAAAATATCCTCGAAATTCGGCTCGGCCTTCTCCACCGAGGCAAACGGCGCCGCCCGGTTCTCCAGGGCCCGGCGGACGAGGTTCTCGCCCCCGGCGCCGGGCGCGACCGCCACCTTGAGCAGGCTCCCCGCCGGATAACAGCGCCTGACCCCAGGCACGGCCGAAAGGACGGCCCGGGCCTTTTCCTGGTTCTCCGCCAGGACCTCGAACAACTCGTCCGCGAAATGCCCCAGGATGGCTGCGGGGGAATCGGTTACGAGCAGGCGGCCCCGATGGATCAGGGAAACCCGATGGCAGCGCTCGGCCTCGTCCATGTAGGGGGTGCTGACCACGATCGCCACGCCCTCCGCGGAAAAAGCGTAAAGGATGTCCCAGAGCTCCCGCCGGGAGAGGGGATCCACCCCGGTGGTCGGTTCATCGAGGATGAGAAGCTTGGGGGTGTGGATCAGGGTGCAGGAGAGGGCCAGTTTTTTATACATCCCCCCTGAGAGTTTGCCGGCGGGGCGGGCGGTGTAGGGTTTCAGGCGGGAAAATTCAAACAGCCGCTCCAGGCGCTTCTCCCGCTCGGCCGGGGGGACAAAATACATGTCCGCGAAGAAACGGAGGTTCTCGGAAACGGTGAGATCGGCGTAGAGACTGTATTGCTGGGGCATGTAGCCCAGGAGCTCCCGGGCCCCTTCGGGGTCTTCCCCCACCTTGATCCCGCCCACCGCCGCATATCCCGCGTCCGGGTCCAGGACCCCGACCAGAAGGCGCAGGAGCGTGCTTTTGCCTGCCCCGTCGGGGCCGACCAGGCCCAGGATCTCTCCCGGCTCCACGGTCAGGTCCACCCCCTGGACCGCCCTGATCTCGCCGAAGCTCTTCGTGAGCCCTTGGGCCTCGAGAATCATAATTTTTTACCCTCTCGAATAGGGTTCAAGGATTCCAGGGTCCAAGGGTTCCAGGGTCGGAGAGAGGCAAGAACCCATCCTGTTTTTTCTGATTTCTTTTTCTTTCACTCGACCCCTGAAATCTGTCTCTAATTTGTCAATCGCAAATTGAAAACGTGTCATTCTGAGCGGAGCGAAGAATCTCTGTTTTCATTCGTCAATCGTCAATCTGCATTCGTCAATTTGTTTTTTGCACTTGACCCCTTCGCCCCTCGACCCCTTGAACCCTATTCTCCGTCACTTCTCATTCCTTCACGAAAATCGCGTCCAGGGGCATGCCGATTTTGAGAATGCCGTCGGGATTGGGGACCCGGACCTTGACCTGGTATACCAGTCGGGTCCTTTCCTCGCGGGTCTGGATGTTCTTGGGGGTGAATTCCGCCTCCGGGGAGATATAAGCCACCACCCCCCGGAGCGGCTGTTGGGGGAAGCTGTCGGAGATAATCTCCACCTTCTGGCCGAATTTGATTTTGCCGAGCATGGGCTCGGGGATAAAAACCTTGACATCCATGATAGAAAGATCCGCCAGGGTCAAAAGCGCGGACCCGGGAAAAGCCGTTTCGCCTTTTTTCACGTCCACCCGTAGCACCGTCCCGGTCACCGGGGACATGACCCGGGTGAAGGCCAGCTGGGCCCGGGCCAGTTCCACCTGGGCGGCGGCCGCCCGTTTCTGGGCCCGGAGGGCCTGGGTCTGGGCCTTGATGGTGTCATACTGCATCTCGGTGGCCGATCCGCTTTTCCTCAATTTATCAGTGCGGGAAAAGTTATCCTCCAGGCCTTCCAGGTTGGCGCCGACCGCGGCCAGGGCCGCCTCGGCCTGGTTCAGCTGGGCCCGGTAGGGGGTATCGTCGATCCGGGCCAGGGGGTCGCCCGCCGACACGGTTTTTCCCTCCTCCGCGTTCAGCTCCACAATTTTCCCGGCCACCTGGGCGCTGATCACCACCTCGTCCACCTCGGCCGTGCTGTAAAACCGGTTTTCCCGTTTGTCCGCCTGGCTCTTCTGCCAGGCCCGGAAACCGAAATATCCGACTATGGCCAGGACCAAAATCAAGGGAAAAATCTTTTTCGCCATGGCTCACCTCCCGATTTCCTGCCGGTCACCCACGGCCGCGAACAGCCGGACCCGGGACAGGCGGTAATCATAAAGGGCTTTTAAATGCGCGATCCGCGCGTTGGTGGCGGCCAGTTCCGCGTCGATAACCTCGAGGCTGGTAGTCGCCCCGGCGATGTAGCTCTCGTCCGCGATCTTTACCACTTCCTGGGCCCTGGTCACGTTGGCGCCGGTGGTCTGGACCCGGGTCGCGGCTTCCTTGATCGAAAGCAGGGCGTTTTTGGTCTCGGTGTAAATATCGTCCCGGGTCTGGGCCAGGGTATTATTTATAGTTTGAACCTTCGCCCGGGCTCCTTGGTAGCTCGAATAGGTCTTGAGACCGTCAAAAAGGGTGAGCTTGGCCCCCACCCCCAGGGTCCAGTTCTTTTCCCAATCATTCAGGGTTACATAGGGCTTCTGATACGCGTAAGTTCCGAAAGCCATCACCGAGGGAAGCATCGCCCCCCGCTTGGAGAGACTCTGGTCGGTGGCGGCCTGGCGCGCCTCGGCCAGGGCCAGAAGTTCCGGACGTTCTTTCTGCGCCCGCTCCAGGTATTCGGCCCCGTTTATCTCCCGCACCGTGGTCTCCAGCGAATCCGAAAGCTTGAGATCTTCCTGCCCGGTCAAGCCCATGGCCTGCGCGAGCCTGATTCGGGCCAGCTCCACGGTGTTCGCCGCCTCCGAAACCGTAGGCACCAGGTTGTCCACCTCCACCTGCGAGCGTAAAAGCTCGAAGCGGCTGGCGGTGCCCGCGTCCAGGCGGCGCTGGACCTGGGCCAGGTGGGCCTGGGCCGTCTGCAGGGATTCCTGACGGGCCTTCAGGACATCCTGGGCCAGGAGCACCCCCAGATAGGCTTCCGCTACCCCGCGGGCCAGCTTGAGCCGGACGGCCTCGGCCGAGAGGCGCGTGGCCTTCACCTGCCGGGACATGGCCCGGTTCCCGTAGTAGAGCTGGCCGGAAGTGAAGAGAACCTGGTTCAGGCTGGCCTGGATCTGGTAGTTGTCGTTATAGACCAGATGAAAAGGCTGAGTGCCGGGTATGGGTAAACTCATCGACGGGGCATTGTTAATATAGGTGTAGCCGCCCTGGAGGGTTAGCTGGGGCAGGAAACCGGAAAAAACCTCGTTCTTGGCCTGCTCAATCTCGTTAACCTGGCTCTCCAGAACCGCCACCCCCGGGTTATGGCCCTGGGCGTATTCAATCGCCTGGGAAAGTGACCAGAGCCCATTCTCTTCCGCCGCGGCCGGGCCGGGGGACAAACCGAGCCAGAAGATCGCCCCCAGGATACCCAGGATTATTCCCCTCCTCGTTAACATCTTGTTACCCCTCCCTTCTTCTTTGCGTCAAAAGTCCATAGAGCATGATCTT
>JAPLJI010000113.1 GCA_026388655.1 Pseudomonadota bacterium | reverse complement strand
GGCATGGCCATCGCCAACGCCAGCGACATTGTGGTGGCCTCCCGGGGAACCCGCTTCATTAACGCCTTCATTAAGATCGGCCTCTCCGGTGCCGACTGCGGTTCCTCGTATTTTCTGCCCCGCCACCTTGGCCTTCACCGAGCCGCTGAGCTCTTGTATTCAGGACGGGACTTCCTGGCCGAGGAAGCCCACAGCTGGGGGTATATAAATTTCCTGGTAGAAAAACCCGAGGATGTTGTCCCCCGGGCCGTGGAATTCGCCGCCGAGTATATGCTGACCAAAAGCCCCCTCGGTCTCCGCTTCACCAAGGAGGCCCTGAACTTTAACGTGGACGCACCGAGCCTGGAAGCTGCCGTCAAGTTTGAGGACCGGAACCAGACCCTGGCCGCTCAGACCCAGGACGCGATGGAGGGAATCGTCGCCTTCTTCGAAAAACGCCGGCCGAAATACGGAAGCCGGTAAAGATTGCCGATGGCGTATAGCGTATAGTTTATAGCTTACAGCCAGGAAAAAAATAATTAAATGTAATACATTTATAATAATGTAACCCAAATATATATTTGACATACTTTTAATAGTAAGTCATACTTTTCCATAAATGAGCGATTCCAAGGAGCGACTTAAATGGAAGCAACCGTAACCTCAAAGGGCCAGATGGTGATTCCCGCCAAACTCAGGCGAAGCCTGGGGATTAAAAAGGGCACCCGGCTTTATCTGGAAGAACGAAACGGCGAGATCATTATTCGTCCCCTCGGCCGGGAATACTTTCAGGAAATGAGCGGCATCCTGAAGGGCGGCGGCCTGCTCAAGGCCCTCGAAGAAACCCGGAGAGAGGATCGGAAAATCGAAGAGAAAAAAATCCCCCATGACCAAGGTTCTCGATAGCTGGGCGCTCCTTTGTTACCTGGAGCGGGAGCCCGGGTTTGAGAAAATCATCGACCTTTTCACCAAGGCCGTTGATTCTTCCCAACCTTTGTTTATGTGCGTGGTCAACTGGGGAGAGGTTTATTATCAAGTGGCGAGGCGATGGGGCGAACCCCGGGCCCGGGAAATCGAGAGGGTCATCCAAACCCTGCCGATCAAGGTGATTGAGGCAGACCAAGATCTGACCCGGGAAGCCGCCCGTTTCAAGGCTGTCCATAAGATGTCTTATGCCGATTGTTTCGCCGCAGCGCTGGCCCGATTAAGAAAGTCGGAGTTGGTCACCGGTGATCGCGAGTTCAAGGCCGTGGAAAAAGAAATAAAAATCCTCTGGCTTTGAATCATTTTCCATCTTGCCATCCCCATTTGTATTTTGACCCAATTCTGGAATAGAATATCACTCCAAATCCACGGAAATATCGAACGGGAAAATATTTGTAAACCAGCGAGGGTAAGATGACCGCGCAAAAACCTCCCATTTCTTATCAGGTGAAGAAGATCGTCGTGGAAACCTCCCTTCTGGCCCTGGCGGCCGCCTTCGAGATCGTCTCCAAACACGCCCCCGAAATGAAGGCGGAACTGGCCGATTGGGAGGATGGCCGTATCTTTTCCCTGGGCGTCCTCCCGAACGGTCCGGCCATCTCCCTCCAGAAGAAAGGAAGCGAGATCCACTACCTGGGCAAGGGCTACCATAACCCCCAGCTCAAGATCCTTTTCAAAAACCTGGATTCCGCCATCCTGCCCTTCACCGGCCAGATCGGCTCCCACATCGCTTTCGTCCAGCGCCGCGCCATCCTCCAAGGCAACGTCGGCGAGGCCATGCAGATCTCCCGGGCCATGGCCATTGTCCAGAGCTACCTGATGCCGGGCCTCGTCTTTGACAAGATCTTCAAACGCCCCCCGAAGCTCACCCCCGCGCAACTCTTTCTCAAGGCCCGGGTGATGGCCACGCTGGGCTGGGGGATCATGAAAAAATTGGGGAAGTGAACTACAAAATCAAGGTCTGAATTAGATTTAAATCCCCCTCACCCTCCCCTCTCCCCCCGAGTAAAACTCGGGGGCTACCCGGGGAGAGGGAAAAGCATTTTATTTCTTGCTCCCCTCCCTTGAGGGGAGGGGACGAAGGGGAGGGTGAATATTTAACAAGAAGAAAGGGAGGAGAAAAATGATTCCCCAGTATTATGAGTTTTCCTGCCCGGTAAAAATCGTCAGCGGTTTAAAGGCCCTCCAGAACCTTCCCTACGAGATGGACCTCCTGGGAACGCACCGGGCCCTGATCGTCACCGACCAGGGCGTGGTTGGCGCGGGCCTGATCAAGCTCGTGGAGGGTGTTTTTGCCGGCTCTAATTGCGAGATCGGTGCGACCTTTGACCAGACCCCGCCGGATTCGAGCTCCAAAGTGGTCAACCAGGTAGCCAAGCTTTTCAACGAGAAGAAGTGTGATTGCTTTGTGGCCGTGGGCGGGGGAAGCAGCATGGACACCGCGAAGTGCGCGAACATGATGATCACCGAGGGTACCGATGATCTCCTGAAATTCCAGGGCGCGGAAAGACTGAAAAAAACCATGCGTCCCTTCATCGCCATCCCCACCACCGCCGGCACCGGCTCGGAGGTGACCATGGTGGCGGTGATTTATGATGATGTTAACCATCTCAAGCTCGCTTTCACCTCCTACCGGCTCTACCCCAACGTGGCCATCCTCGACCCGAAGATGACGCTAACCATGCCCCCCAAGATCACGGCCGCCACCGCCATGGACGCCCTCACCCACGCCATCGAGGGCTACTACTGCCTGCAGAAAAACCCGGTTTCCGATGCCTTCTCCATCGGCGCGATCAAATTGATTATGGAAAACGCGGAAAAATGCTTACAGGACGGCAAGGATGAAAACGCCCGGCTGGCCCTGGCCAACGGCGCCCTGATCGCCGGGATCAGCTTTTCCAATTCCATGGTCGGCATCGTCCATTCCATCGCCCACGCCTGCGGGGGGGTGGCCCGGGTTCCCCACGGGGTGGCCAATTCCATTCTCCTGCCCTGGGGAATGGAGAACAACCTCGAAAAAGCCGGGGCCGTCATCGCCGAGCTCGCCCCCTACCTGGGCGCGTCGACCAAAGGCTCCCCCCTGGACCAGGCCAAGGCCTGCATCCAGGCCGTCCGCGACCTCCAGAAACGCCTGAAAGATTTGAGCGGTTTGCCCACCACCCTGAGCGAGGTCGGGGTCAAGAAGGAACAGTTCGGAGCCATTGCCAAGGCGGCGATCAACGACGGTTCCGCCACCTACAACCCGGAGGATGTAACCACGGAGGTGGTGATGGGAATCCTGAATAAGGCTTTTTAATTTTTTGGATTCTTAAGACACCAAGGGCGGCTTTTCGGCCGCCCTTTTTTTAATTGATTTATTAATTCTTGATTTAGGATTTAGAACTCTGAACTTTTTTCCTTAAGATATCTAATGTCTCTCTCCCGCGTTACGCGGCCAGCATTTATCTATATCGTTGATCTTGTTTTCTTTTTTGGGGGGTAGGTTTCGCTCCGCGCACAATTAGTGCCTTGCCGTAATCCCGGCAGGCTGACCCGCCCCTCCGGGGCAATCAGGGTCTAGCCAGTATCGAAACAAACTTTATCATCGAGTTAATCGTGGCCTGGTTTACAAAGAGTTTGCGTCGCGAGAACCTACCCCCCGGTTTACTTAAAACCAACAAGGCGACTTTTTACTCCACCGTTACGCTCTTGGCCAGGTTGCGGGGCTGGTCCACGTCCGTCCCCCGGAATACCGCGACGTAATAGGTTAGGTTAAGCAACCCTTTTCTTATTTTCTTTTCCGGGTCTTCCGATTATGATTCGCTTGATACCGATTATTCCAAAACCGAGATGATCAAGCACATCAAATTGCAAATTGTTCTGGGTCTTTCCCTGCTTTTATCTTCGGTCCTGCTTTACCTGGCCCAGGTCGAGATCTTTCACGATTCCCGGAACACATTCTTTTACCTTTTCCAGGATCTGGCCTTCATCCCGATTCAGGTCCTCATCGTAACCTTGATTCTGAATCAGCTCCTGATCGCCCGGGAGAAGATCGCAAAATTACATAAAATCTACATGATCATCGGGGTTTTTTTCAGTGAGATCGGAACCGAATTGATGAAATCCCTGGTCGGGGACGACCGGCATTCCGACCAGATCCGAAATGATCTGATGATTAATGGCGATTGGACCGTTTCCGAGTTTTCCCGCGCGAGTAAAAGAATAAAAACCCACGATGCCAAGATTCTCTGGGATCAGGAGGATTTGACCAGGCTGCAAAACCTCCTCGCCCAGAAACGGGGGTTTTTAACCGGTCTTCTGCAAACCCCCAACCTCCTGGAGCATGAAACTTTTACCGATCTTTTACTGGCCGTCTTTCACCTGGCGGACGAGCTTTCCTATCGGCCCCAGGAATGCCATTTGTCCGAAAACGACTGCCAGCATCTCAGTGGGGACATGAAGAGAGCCTACCTCCTCTTGATCTCCGAGTGGCTGGCCTATCTGAAACACCTGAAGGAAAATTATCCCTACCTTTTCTCCCTCTCCGTCAGAACGAATCCTTTCGACCCGAACGCGTCGCCGGTGTTCAAATAGCCAAGAGCAGACAGCCGATCACGCACGAGGCAGTTTTGGCGATCCTCAGAAAGGCTTTCTGATCGTAGAACCGGAACAAACGCGAAAAACCGTTGGGGATGTTACAATCCGGTTACTTCGTATTTTTTCCTGAGTTTATCGAGATCCGCCGATTTAAATTCACCCAGGGTGTCGCCGGTAATAAACACATGCGTATTGGGGTGTTTTCTCAATACCGAAGCCGGGTTATCACCGATTAGGAGGCCATGAACGGCTTCCGTTTTTTTAACCCCATTAGCAAATAAAATCGGAAGATACGCTTTCATGATTGACCCGCTTCCCTGGGTAATCGCGTACCTGGTAACAATCCCATCCTCGAAATCCTCGGCATTGGCTTCAACGGTGGAATCGGCCAAGACCGTAAGGTGGGTTCGGCTTTTATCCGAGGTTCCCACCTCGTTAAACCCGATATGGCCCTCCCGTCCGATCCCGAGAATCTGGACCCGCTCCAGGGGCAGACTCTTCTCGTAAGTCTTGGTATCCTTGCGCAACTGCTTTAAAAACGGGTGTTTGGCCCCCGGCTTGATCAAAACCTCGGGACCCTTCATTTCATAATCATCGCGGTTCTTTTTTAAAACCTCATCCAGGATCTCGGAATGAACAATCTGACTTTCAAAGTAATACATCCCGTTGGGAACGTGGATATTTTTTACGGCAATCCCCTTACCCTTTGGGAATTTATTGTGAAGAAAATTTATGGCGTACTTGTAATACATGTCTTTCCCGAAGTATTCATCCAGGAACCAGATCTGCCGCTGGGAAAGGTCCAGCTGGCCGCTCTCGGCCGCCTGGGCCAACAAGCCGTATAAAAGTTTGGGGGTATTTCCGGTGGCCCCACCCAGGGCCAGACTTGGATCCTCTTTCAATTCCCTCAGGATCAGCTCCTGGCCCGCTTTGGACATCTGTTCCGCGCTGGGGAAAACACAGATTTTCATTTTCATCCTCCTTGATGAAAAAATTCTGAAGACTATCTTCAGAGATCCATCGGTCAGTGATGGACCGGTTTGGTCTTTCTTTCCTTCTTACCTTTTTCGATCAATTCCAAAATCGCCGCGGTGAGCTTCGCGGGATCGTGTTTGGCGTAGATTTTCTTGCGGACCATTCTCTTTCTAATTACCTCCACGCTCATTCTTTTCAGGTTCTCCCGGTCAACCAAAACCGGATAGGCGCCTTTTTTAGCATACCTTTCTTGCAGTACCCGGGGAGCCTTGTCGGAATTGACCAGGACATAATCAATGCCTCCGGGCAGATAATCCAGAATCGCTTTCAGGTGATCGGAAACCGAGTAGCCTTCGGTTTCGCCCGGCTGGGTCATTACATTCGATACGTATATCTTGACGGCGGGCGAATCGGAAATCGCCTGGGAAACTCCCCGGACCAGCAGATTTGGGAGGATCGAAGTGTAGAGGCTTCCCGGGCCCAAGACGATGACATCCGCTTCTTTGATTGTATTGATTACATTCGGACCGGCAGGGGGTTGTGCCGGCTTTAAAAAAATCCTCTTTATTCTTTTCCTTTTTTTTACAATCTTGGTCTGTCCGAAAACCTTTTCCCCATTATAGAATTCCGCCCCCAACACCACGTTTTTCAGGGTGGAGGGAATAACCTGGCCGTTAACCTGCAAAACCTTGCTGGCCTGCCTCACCCCTTCCTCAAAACTGCCGGTGATTCTGGTCATGGCCATGATAAACAGGTTCCCGAAAGGGTGACCGTGAAAATCCTTGGCCCCGGGGAATCGATACTGGAAAAGCTTGGCCATTAACGGTTCGGTACTGGCCAGGGCCACCAGGCAGTTTCTGATATCCCCGGGAGGAGGGATGTTAAATTCTCTTCGGATTTTACCGGAGCTTCCACCATCGTCGGTCACGGTGACGACGGCGCTGATTTCCTCGACCGCGTTCTTGAGCCCCGTCAGCAGCGTAGCCAGGCCCGTCCCCCCCCCGATTCCGACAATCTTGATCGCCCTCTTTTTCACCAGCAGCAAACCGCCTAACGGTTCCGCTCGGGCGCTAACCCAGTTTTTTCTTTATCTCCGCCGCAATGGTTTTGGCCAGCGACTCCGTCTTCTCGACTGTCGGGCCTTCCACCATCACCCGGCACATCGACTGGGTGCCGGAGTATCGGACCAACACCCGTCCCTGCTCGCCGAGTTCCCCTTCCGCCTTTTTAATCGCGGCCTGGACCTCGGGGAGGGTTTTAAGATCGGGTTTGCTCTTTACATCCACATTAATCACGACCTGGGGAAACATCTCCATAACCTTGGCCAGGGTCGAGAGACTTTTCTTCTCCTTCTGCATTATGGAAAGAAGCTGCAGGGAAGAAAGAATTCCATCCCCGGTGGTGTGGTGTTCGATAAAAATTATATGCCCGGAGTCCTCCCCGCCCAAAATGGCCCCGGTTTTCAACATATCCTCGAGCACATATCTGTCCCCCACCTTCGAAGCCACATGCTCGATCCCCAGCTTTTTCATGGCCTGCATGAATCCCAGATTGCTCATGACCGTGCTGACCACCTTGTTGTTTTTCAGGCGCCCTTCCTTTTTGAGCCTCTGGGCGCAGATCGCCATCACCTGGTCCCCGTTGACCATATTGCCCTTCTCGTCCACGCAGATTAAGCGGTCGCCGTCGCCATCGTAGGCCAAACCGATATCGGCTTTGGCGTTCAATACCTTTTCGGACAGGGTATCGGGATGGAGGGACCCGCACTTAAGATTAATGTTGTAACCATTCGGTTCCACATTTATCGGGATTACCTCCGCCCTCATTTCACTCAAAAGAATCGGGGCGATTTTGTAGGTGGCGCCGTTGGCGCAATCCACCACGATTTTCATCCCCTCCAGGGAAAGATCCCCGGGAAAGGTGTTTTTCAAAAAAACGATATAGCGGCCGGAATCATCCTCCACCCGGAAGGCCTTGCCGATCTCATCGGCGGTGGGCCGCAGGGTTCCAATGCTGTTGGAAAAGATCAGGGTTTCGATCTCCTCTTCCTTTTCATCCGGCAGTTTGAACCCGTCCTTGGAAAAAACCTTGATCCCGTTGTCTTGAAAAGGATTGTGAGAGGCGGAAATCACGATCCCCGCGTCGGCGTTCATGTTTTTGGTAATAAAGGCAATCCCGGGGGTGGGCAAGGGTCCCAGGAGGAGGACGTCCGCCCCCATGGAGCAGATCCCGGAGGCCAGGGCGCTTTCAATCATGTAGCCGGAAACCCGGGTGTCCTTGCCAATAACTATCTTGGTCCGGTGGCCCTTTTTCTTGAATATGTAAGCCACCGCCCGCCCGACCTGGAGGGCCATTTCCGCGGTCATTGGCTCGACGTTGGCAACCCCTCTTATCCCATCGGTTCCGAACAACTTACCCATTGTAATTGCTCCTTTTCTATCTTCTGATTAACGATTTCGGCGGATAATATCCGTGCAGGGTGGAATTTGGAAAAGCCGAAGAGCCTTTGCCCACCAGGGTCCCGGGATTGGTCACGGAATTACATCCGATTTCCACCCCGTCACCAATTATCGCCCCGAGTTTCTTCATTTTCGTGTCATAGGTCTTATCACCTTTAACTTTTATCATTACCGCGGATTCATCCAGCTTGAGGTTGGCAAGCTTGGTCCCGGCGCCGAGATTAACCCGGCCTAAAATACTGTCCCCGATGTAGGCGAAATGCCCGGCCTTGCTTCCCCCCAGCATAATGGAATGTTTCATTTCGGTGGTGTGTCCGACCACGCACTTGTTTCCCACCACCACATCGCCCCTGATATAAGCACCCTGCCGGACCTCGGTATTATCACCGATGATCGCCGGGCCCCGGATCAGGGCTCCCGGCTCGACCACGGTGCCTTTTCCGATGGAGATATTATCATCCATCAAAACGGCGCTGGCATAAATCACCGATGCCCCCGCTAGAACCTGCCCATCCATCTCCACTTTCAATGCCCCCTTGGTGGCGTCCCCAAAGGTTATTGAGAACCCTTTCTCGAAAACTTTGCCTTCATAAAGAACCACGGTCTCGTTCAAAATCCCGCCGGGAATTCTCTTGATCTTTTGGATATTGGGATGAAGATTCTGCTTAAGATAGGGTTTCAAATTCTTCAGGGCTTCCCAGACATATTCCGTACCGTTAAAAAAAGAAGCCAAAGGATGGTTATTCAGGTCGAAAAAATCCTCCGGTTTCAGCATGTTTTCCCCCCTATCCAGAAGAGCTTTTTAAATTACATATTTAAAATTAACAATTAATAGCAGCGACCTCCAGGACCCGGATTTGTTTATCGACCCAACAATACTGCTTTTGACTTCCTTTATATTATATACCGTGCTGCTCTTTCCAACTTGCCTGGAAATACAATGATTAACCCAGGATCTTCTTCACCTCGTCTTTGTCCGTATCCATAATGTATTTGATCCCGGAGACCTGGACAGCTTCCTTGGTGAGAGCAGCGATATCGTCGCGGGTCATGTGCTCGAGCGCGAACTTCCGGGAGCCGGCCATTAACTGCCTCAGACCCTGGGCCAGTCGCTGGAAGTAGGTAAACAGACCGATCGCTCCCGTCGGGATTTCGGGAAACTTCTTCCCGTAGATTTTTTTAAGTTCCCCGACCCCCACGAAGATGTTCTCGAGATCGTCCCCGAACCGCTGGTAATAGACCGGAAGCCGGCCTTCCCCGATTCTCTGACCCACAGTCTTCCCCACCATGGCCGCGGCCAGTGGTCCTCGAGCCATCCCTGCCAATTTCACATAAGGGGCTCCCAGGGCCAGGACCTTGAAGATCTGATCTTCCAGGCTGATCCCGCCGGCGAAAGCGATCGGCGGAACATATTTGCCCTTTTTGTCCAGAAACTGTGCGTACTGGTAAGTCAGGGACCAGATCTCGACCGGCGGGATTCCCCACTCGTTCATCATCCGCCAGGGGCTCATCCCGGTGCCGCCGCCGGCCCCGTCCACGGTCAGAAGATCGATGCCATATTCGGAGGAGAACTTGACCGCGCGGGCCAGGTCCGCTGGCCGGTAGGCCCCGGTTTTCAGGAACACGTACTGGGCTCCGCAATCCCGGAGTTCCTTGACCCGCTGGGCGAAACCCTCCTCGGTAACCATCCCCACCCGGGAGTGCCGCTCGAATTCCTTGAAGGCGCCGTGTTTGAAAGCCTCGATCACCTTAGCGTCGGTCGGATCGGGAAGGACGATGTAACCCCTCTCCTTCAGGAGCTGGGCCTTCTTCAGGTCATTGATTTTCACCTCGCCGCCGATGTCTTTAGCCCCCTGCCCCCACTTGAGCTCGACCGTCCGGACCCCGAGCTTGGTCAGGGCATATTCCAGAACCCCGAGCTTGGTGTCCTCCACGTTGGACTGGACGATGATTTCACCGTAACCGTCCCGCTGCCATTTCTGGTAAAGCTTCACCCGGCTTTCGAGCTCGGGGGAATGGACCACCCGGCCTTTGACGATCTTGGACTCCACATCCATCCCGCAGACGTTTTCCCCGATCGTCAGGGGCACGCCGGAGACCGCCGCCCCCACCGCCAGCCCCGGCCAGTTGATCTTGGCGATGTTGGTGGAACCCAAACCCGGGATCACGATCGGGAGCAGGGTCTTGATTCCTTTATCCTTTCCCACCCGCGACTCGAGACTGACATTGGGAAAGATCGCGACATCGCTGTTTGCCTCGATCCCGATCGCACCCACCGCCGTTCCCATGATGTTGAAATGAGACAGGTCGATCGGGTAATCCTTCTGGGAAGCCGCGGTAATGATTCCGAACGGCTGGGGGTAAATCACCTCCGCGCCCCGGATCGCCGATTTTCCGATTTCGCACATCCCGAGGCAACCGTCCACGCAGGTCGCGCACATCCCGCTCATACAGCTGATATCTTCGGTGCGGTTCTTGGTCAGGGTTGCCGCCGTCGCATTGATTTTTGCCAAAGTCATGTTTTTCCTCCTCTTTAAAAAACGATTGTTCTAAAAAGACCGATTGAATCCATTTATATATTCAGGACTTTTTCTGCTTTCGGGATTTTCCCCCCGCCGGCTGGGAACCCGGCCGGACGCAGGTCCCGCAATCCTCGACGTAACACATCTGCCGGTCATAAACGTCCACGCAGGTCGGGGTTACCCGCAGGCAGCCGTTGCAGAGATCGCCGGTGGTCTGCGGCCCCCGGCATTGCACCTCGACCATCGGGCAGATATACATGCACGCCCCGCAGTTGCGGCAAACCTCGTTGGCTTTGGCGAAGGGGGTGGATACCTTCAGGTTCTTTCCCCGTCCGACGAAGCCGATGGCCTTCGACTGCATCTGCTCGTTGCACATCCGGACGCAGAGCCCGCAGAGGATGCAGTCATCGTTCTTGTTCTTGAACCGAACCTTCTCCACCCCGTAACGGGAAGCCAGGTCCTGCAGGGTCTTGGAGTTCGGGGCGCGGGAGAGGATCAATTCAATTAGGAGCTTGCGGTGGCCGATGATTTTTTTCGTGTCGGTGTGGACCGAGAGTCCCTCCTCTATCGGGTAATTGCACGAGGTTACCACCCGGCGCCGATTCCCCTCACCCACCTCCACGATGCAAAGCCGGCAGGCCCCGTAGGTCGCCCCCTCCTGGGCTTTAACTTCTGCTCCGTTAATGGTGATGTTCAGCATCTATATCCTCCCCTTAAATAACCTGAATGGCCCCGTACTGGCAGGTGTCTTTGCAGATCCCGCACTTGATGCACTTGGCGGGATCGATTTCGTGGGGCCGGTTCTTCGCCCCGGAGATTGCTTTTTCCGGGCAGAGCTTCGCGCAGGCCGCGCAGCCGGCGCACTTGTCTTTCCAGATCTCGTAACAAATCAGGGCTTTGCAGACCCCGGCCGGGCACTTTTTCTTGAGGATGTGCGCTTCATATTCATCCTGGAAATAACGCATGGTAGAAAGGAGCGGGTTGGGAGCGGTCCGTCCCAGGGCGCAGAGCGAGGCGTCCTTCATCATCCCCCCGATCTCCTGTAAAAGCTGGAGATCCTCAGGCTTGCCCTTCCCTACGGTGATGGCGGTAACAATCGTCAGCAGCTGGTCGAGTCCCTCCCGGCAGGGGAAACACATCCCGCAGGATTCATCCAAGAGGAAATTCAGGAAATACTTGGCGAGATCGACCATGCAGGTGGTTTCATCCATTACGATCATCCCGCCCGAACCCATCATCGAACCGACTTCACTTAATCGGTCGAAGTCCACCGGCAGATCCAGAAGCGACTCGGGCAGGCAGCCCCCGGAAGGTCCTCCGGTCTGGACCGCCTTGAATTTCTTCCCGTCCGGAATTCCCCCGCCGATGTCAAAAATAATCTCGCGCAGGGTGATCCCCATCGGGACCTCGACCAGGCCTGTATTCTGAATCTTGCCTACCAGGGAGAAAATCTTGGTCCCCTTGCTTCCGGCCGTCCCGATCCGCGAATACCACTTCGCGCCCTTGTTAATAATGAGGGGGACATTTGCCCAGGTTTCCACGTTATTCAGGTTGCTGGGGCGGTTCCACAATCCTTTTTCCACCGTATGTACATACTTGGCGCGAGGTTCGCCCCGTTTGCCTTCAATCGAAGACATTAAAGCGGTGGATTCCCCACAGACAAAGGCTCCGCCGCCGATGGCGATTTTCACATCAAAGGAAAATTTCGTTCCCAGTATATCCTTACCCAGAAGGCCCAGGCGCCGGGCCTGCTCGATCGCGGTTTCCACGTTCTGGATCGCTAGGGGATATTCGCGGCGGACATAAATGTATCCTTCGCTCACCCCGATGGCGTAGGCCCCGATGATCATGCCCTCCAGAATACTGTGGGGATTGCCCTCCAGTAGGGAGCGGTCCATGTAGGCGCCGGGATCTCCCTCATCGGCGTTGCAGATCACATACTTGATTTTCCCGTGCGCGTTCCGGCAGCTTTCCCACTTTTTCCAGGCGAAGAATCCCCCTCCGCCCCGGCCCCGAAGACCCGCCTTCTTGACCTCATCAATCAGCCGCTCGGGTTTTACTCCCTTCAACACCTTGGCCAGGGCGGTATATCCCCCCAGGGCGAGATAATCCTCGATATGGGCGGGATTGATCCTCATATTGTTCCCGGAAATCAGAAGCTTTTGCTTCCGGTAAAAGGGAATATCCTTGCCGTGCAGGCATTTTTCCCCGGTGACGGGATCCCGGAAAAGCAGGCGATCGACAATTTTTCCTTCCCCGATCGTCTCGCTGATGATTTCTTCCACATCCGCCGGGGTTACCCGCTGGTAAAAAATCCCCCGCGGTTCAATCCGGACGATCGGCTCCACTTCGCAGAACCCATGACATCCGGTAACCTTGAAATCGAACTGGGGTCTCTTCCCCCGGCGGGAAAGAACCTTTTCAAATGCGATGATAACATCCTCGGAACCACGGGCATGGCCGCAGGTCCCGGAAGAAACCACGACGGTGGGATCCCCGTTCTTACGGGCCGACCAGGTTTTCTGAAAGCGGCTGAACTCCGCGAGACTGTGGATCTTTTTCATCTCCCTATTCCGCCTCCTTGCTGGTAATCTTCCGAATACAGGGTTTCACCTTGGTGGCGGTCATGTGGCCGTGGTACTTGCCCCCATCCACGATCACCATCGGGCCCAGGGCGCAGGCCCCCACACAGTTGACCGTTTCCAGGGAAAATTCCTGGTCCTCAGTCGTCTGCCCCGCGCAGGCACATAAATCCCGCTCAAATTCTTCCAGAACCCGCTTGGCGCCCCTTACATGACAGGCAGTCCCCGTGCAAACCTGGATATGATGCCGCCCTCTGGGGATTAAACTTAAACTTTTATAGAAGGTAGCCACCCCGAATACCTCGATAAGGGGAATTTTCATTTTTTGGGACACCTGACGTAACACATCCTCTGGGAGGTAACCGTATTCAGCCTGGATATCCTGCAGGATTGGAACCAGGGCTGATTTCTGAAGTTTGTACTTCTTGAAAATCTTCTCCAGCATAATTTCTTCTCTTTTCATCATCGCACCGTACCTTTTAAAAGATGGATTCTCACCCCTCCATTAAAAATTTCTTTATAAAAATACAGAGACAAGTTCCAGAAAAATTAATTTTGAACCTGGTAGGAATAAACCTTGGAATTTATCTGAATTCCCGGACTGAAGAGAACTTTTTGGGAAGATTTGTAACCGGGGACAGTGGTTAGAATTCGTTTTTCTCATTGGCGCCTTTGCCTGCCTCTCCTTTGAGGAAATAAACCTATTTTGTTTAATTTATTGCAAGGTATGTGCCAGACATATGTTGGTCTAAGATATGGTCATAACTACCTGAAAAACCGGAGTTTTTTATTTTTATAATAATCATAATAAATGATAATATGATCAAAAATTGATCAGATATGATCAGAATTTGATCACCGGAAAGCTGAAAGCAG
>JAPLJI010000155.1 GCA_026388655.1 Pseudomonadota bacterium | reverse complement strand
CCGAGCTTGGCCTTGGTCTGCCCCTCGAACTGGGGATTGGGAAGCTTGACGCTGATCACCGCGGTCAGCCCTTCCCGGGCGTCGTCCCCGGAAGGGGTTTCCTTCAGATTCTTGAAGAGGTTGTTGGCCTGGCCGTAATTGTTCAGACTCCGGGTCAAGGCGGCCTTGAAGCCGATCAGGTGAAACCCGCCATCCACGGTATTGATGTTGTTGGCGTAGGAAAAGATGCTTTCCGAATATCCGTCATTATACTGGATGGCGCATTCGACCACGACCTTGTCTTTTTCGCCTTCCAGGAAGATCGGCTTGGGATGGAGCACGTTTTTGTTCTTGCTCAGCTCCGCCACGAAAGCGGCAATGCCGCCCTTGAATTGAAACTCGTGACTTTTCCCGTTTCGTTCGTCTTCAATGGATATTTTCACCCCCGCGTTCAGGAAGGAAAGCTCCCGCAAGCGCTGGGAGAGGGTTTCAAAGGAGAATTCGCAGGATTCGAAGATCTCGGGATCGGGTTTAAAGCGGATTTTCGTTCCGGTTTTCCTGCCTTCCCCGAGCGATTTAAACGGAGTAGCCGGGATGCCGCGTTCATAGACCTGGGTATAAATTTTTCCGTCCCGGCGGACTTCAAGCTCCAGCCTCTCGGAAAGGGCGTTGGTGACCGAGATCCCTACGCCGTGCAGACCGCCGGAGATGGCATAGGTTTCGTTGTCGAACTTGCCCCCGGAGTGCAGGGTGGTCATGACCAGTTCCGCGGCCGGGATGCCCCGCTCCTTGTGGATATCCACCGGGATGCCCCGGCCGTTGTCTTCCACCGTGATCGAGCCGTCCAGATGGATGACGACGCGGATCCGGTCGCAGAAACCGGCCAGGACCTCGTCAATGGAGTTTTCCACCGCTTCGTAAACCAGATGATGAAGACCGGTGGGACCGGTGGAACCGACATACATCGCGGGCCGTTTCCGGACCGCTTCTAAACCTTCCAATACCTTGATAGAATCTGCGTTGTACTGGGTCGAGTTTTCTTCGTGATTAAGAGATTTGTTCATCCTGGCCCTCCAGAGCTTATTTTAAGTATATTATAATATATCATATAAGACAGGTTGTAAAGGTGGAAAATACAATTAATAGTATAAGAGGATAAGGCCAGCACAATATATGGTATCTAATTGCCAGCCGCAGGTGGAATCAAAAAGCGCGATAAAATACCTGATTTTCTCGGCCCTTTTGATCGTTCCCCTGGCATTTTTTCATCCTGCATACAATTCCATCAAGGGAGTAACCCTGCTGTTTTTTGTCTTTTTCAGCCTGCTGATTTTCGCGGTAAAAGGCTTGAATTTTATCCGCTCGGATTGGTTAAGGATTTTACCCTTTGTTTTTTTCTGTCTCTCCGGTCCGGTTTCAGTCCTGGGTAACTCCAACTGGTTTCGCGGATTGGAAATCATTTCGCTGGAGTTCGCTTTCCTGGGGTTTTATTTAATTGCGGGACGGATCCTGGCCGACCAGAGCTCCCGGGAGAAAGCCGCCTTCCTGGCGATTATCCCCGCCGGAATTATTGCCGGCGTTGGAATTTTGCAGTGGTTCCGGGTTTTACCCGTGCCCCTGGATCGATACGGCGAGGAGGACCTGGCCAGCCTCTTCGGGATTTCCAACTACGCCTCGGATTACCTGGCGGTAATCATCCCCTTGGCTTTGGGGGGATTGCTTCTTGGAAATGTTAAAAAAACGCCGGCCCTGATCGTCACCCTGCTGGGCCTGATCTACGTGATTTTATGCCGGAACCGGACCGCCTGGGTGGCTCTGGGGTTTTCTTTTCTTGTCTGCGCGGTTTTTATCGCCGGGAGAATAATCTCGCGGAAAATTTCCCTGAAATGGTCCGATCCCCGGGTGGCGAGCATCCTGGTGATCTTGATCGGTGTTTTTCTGGTTATTTCCTTTTCCGGACTCGGGAACTCGGTTCTCTCCCGGATGCGTTCGGTCGCTCATTTCCAGGAAGCCAGCGTTGCCTACCGGATCAATCTCTGGGAAGCCTGCTTTAAGCTTTTTCTGGAACACCCGGTGCGCGGGGTGGGGGTGGGCAACCTGGAAACCTCGGTCCCGGAAGTCTGGAACCAGGATCTTGAAAACACGGTGGTTTCAAACGGGCTGGCTACCCAAAAAGCCCACAATTTCTATCTGCAGGTTCTGGCGGAAAGAGGGTTGCTGGGCGCTCTCGGCCTCCTCTGGATTTTATTTTCCGTGGGATATTCGCTCCGGCAGGGATTCCGCTCGGCAAAAAATGATGGTGAGTTTTTCTGGCTTCTGGGAATTACCGGGGGCCTGCTCGGCGGACTGGTCGGCTCGATTTTCAGTTTCGGACTGCAGAGCCCGGCCTCCGGAATGGCCTTCTGGTTTCTGGCGGCTTTGATTTCCCGGGATCCGCGCGGGGAAATCAAAGCCCAACCGGAAGTGGCCACCCGGATTCTGCCCTGGGTTTTCGTGCTGGCGGCCGGTTTCCCGTTATTCTGGTATGGGCGCTTTAGCCTGGCCGGGATATACGAGTTGAAGGGTCTGGAGGCGTTGGTCCGGAATCAAAAGGATCAGGCCCGGGAGGAATACAGCCGGGCGCTTCGCATCTATCCCTATCTGCCCCTCAGCCTGGAACGCCGGGCGGAAATCCAGCTGGAAGCCGGTGGCCGGCTGGATCCGGTCATCGGTGACCTGAAAAAATCCCTGGAAATCCTGCCCAATCAGGTGAGCACCCGGGAACTGCTCGCCCGGGTTTTTGCCCGTCAGGGCAGGTATCAGGATGCGGTTCTGGAACTGGAAAAAACTTTGGCTTTGTTAAAATCGGCGCGGCAAAGAAGGGATGTGCTCAGCCGGCTGACCGGTTATGCATTGCTGGGAGGCGATCTCTCCAAGTCCCTGGATTACGGGCGGAAAGCCGTGGCCTTGAACCCGGGGGACGCCTCGGCGCATTTCTACCTCGGGCTGGCTGGATTTTTTTCCGGCCAGCCGGACCCGGCCCGGGTGGAGCTCGAGGAAGCGGTTCGCCTGGATCCCAATTCCGCCTGGTCCTGGTATTATCTGGGTTCCGTTTATTTTAAGCTCGGGCGGGAAGAACCCGGGAAAAGGGCCTGGTCGAGGGCCCAGGCCCTGGATCCAGGGATAAAAAAATATACCGACCGGAATCATCCCCAGAATCCGGACTGGTTGTTACTAAAATAGCCGGGATTGGGAATAATGAATTTCCCAAAGCGGACGGGAAATTGCTGAGGATCTGCAGGCGCTTGTCCCGATTGCCCAGGGTGGCTCGGACGAGATTCTTTTGAAAAATTTAAAGATTAAGCTTAATATATCTCATTACGGAATTTAATCGAGAGTATCTATGCCCCGGAATAAGATTCTTCTGGTTGACAGCGATGTTGAGAACCTGCGGCTCTACGAGATCAGTTTCCGCCGGGCGGGTTTTATTCCCACCATTGCGACCGATGGCGGGGACGCCCTGAAAAAGATCGAGCTTTTCCAGCCCGACCTGATTATTTCCGAGGTCAATCTCCCCAATATGGATGGCTATGAATTCTGCGCCGAGGTAAAAAATGATCCGCGCTTCCGCTCCATTCCCTTCCTGTTTCTGACCAAGGAAAAATCGATTGAAAACAAGGTCATGGGCCTGGAATTGGGAGCGGACGACTACCTGGTCAAGCCGATCTTTCTCAAAGAGCTGATTACCCGGGCCAAGATGCTGGTGGACCGCCGGGACAGTGAAGGCATGCGGGTCAGCGGGCAGAAAAGCCTGAGCGGGGTCCTGGGAGAGATGGAGATCGTGGACCTGATCCAGATCATGCAAATGGGGGTCAAAAGCGGGATCATCAATCTGGTTTTTGAAATGGGCGAGGAAGGCAAAATATATTTTCGCCGCGGGAAAATAGTCAAGATTCATTTTCTGGGTTTCGAGGGGATCAAGGCTTTCTTTCGAATCCTGAACCGCGCCCGGGGCAGTTTCAACGTTGACTTCGTCGAACCGGAGGTCGAAGACAACGTCGAGATGACCACCCACGAGCTCGTGATGGAAGGCATGCGCTGGATTGACGAGTGGCGGGGGATCAGCGAGGGAATGCCGCCGCTCGACTCGGTTCTGGCGGTCAATTCCGACATGATCCTGGGGTCGGATCCGGACGAAGAGGTCCTGGCCGGCACCAGCAATATCCTGGGTGAATTTGACGGCCGGAGAACAATCGGGGAGGCGATCGACCTGATTAACGAAAGCGATCTCGAGGTTTTAAAAAAGGTCTCCCACCTTTACTTTGAGGGGTACCTCATCCCGGTGATCAAGATCGACAAGGAAGAAAAAACCGAAAAACCGGTTCCCGAAATGGCTCCCTCCATCTCCGAACCCGAGCCCGAACCGGCTCAGACCGAAACCGGTCCGGATTATTCCATCGGGCATATTTTCCTCGAAGAGGCTCCCGCCCCCGCCGCCCCGGCCGAAACCGCGGGTGCCTCTTCCGCTCCCAAAAAACGAACCCTGGCCGAGATTGAAAAAGAAAGCTCGGCCAAACCCAAGCCGGAGCCGGCCTCCGAAAAACCGGGAAAGCCAACCGAATTGGAGATCGAGATGGATTTCTTCTCCGAAGGGGAAGAGTCCACCCAGCGGCTTGCGCCCGCAAGCCCTCCGGCGGTTCCGGCTCCTCCGCCGGCTGAAAGCCGGGTGGAGGTGGAAATCACCGCCCCGGTTAAAGAAGAGGTTGTCGAGGTTAAACCGCCCCCCCGCCGAAAACCTATCTCCGACGAGGAAATGTGGTTCTTGCCGCCCGAGGAAGCGTCCCAGTCTTCCCTGGCCAAGAAGGCGGAGCTCAAACCGCCGGCGGCCAAAACCGCGGCCAAGACCGCACCCAAGACGGGGACTTCCCCGGCCAAGGGCGCGGAAACCAAGGCCGAAAAAGCCCCGGCCGCGGAAGCCGCTCCGGCTCAGTCCGAGGCCCCCGCTCCCCCCAAAACCAAGGCGGAACCGGCCCCGGTTCGCCGGGTCCAAATCTCCAAAGCCTTGATCGCCGGCGGCGCGGCCGCCCTGGTCGCCCTGGTGGCCGGATCGATTTTGCTGTTCACGGTAATAAAAAAGAACCAGGCCCGCCGGGGCCAGGAGGTTGCCGTCCATCAGGTGCCGATGTTGGCCCCGGCAATCCCGGCCCCGAAAAAAACAGGGGGTTCGACCGCGGTTCCTGCTCCGGCCGCCCGGGAAAAAAACCGGGAAGCAGTACCGGAACGGAGTATACCTTTATCTCCCGAACCGGAAAAAAAGACCCCGGACAATTTCCCGCCCACGCTTCCTTCTTCACCACGGGAAAAAACCCCAGCGGCTCCGGCCGAAACGGTTTCCGCCCCGCCCAAGGAAAAACCCGCCGCCCCGGCTCCGGAGCTGACGGCGGCGAAACCCAGGACGAAACCCAAACCTGCCCCGGCCCGGCCAGCGCCCGCCGCGTCGGCCCAGGCTTCCGCTCCCGCTCCGGTCATCCCGCCGGTCGTTTCCGCCCCGGTGAAAAAAATCGACCCGGAGGAATCCAGGATTCACGTGATCAGGGGCAAGGCTTTGTATCTGAAAGGGGACAAGAAAGGAGCTGTCGCCGAGTTCAACCTGGCGGTGGGCCTGAATCCCCAGAGCCCGGAGGCCCAGTTTAATCTGGGGATGGTCCTCCACGAGGCCGGTCAGGTGGCCGAAGCCGTCAAGGCCTTGCAGGCGGCGGTTGAATTAAACCCGAGGAACCCGGAGGCTTTCCGGATTCTCGGGATTCTATACCAGAAGCTGGGAGACCAGAAAAACTCCAGCATCTGTTTCCAAAAATATCTCAGTCTGCTGAGCGAATAGGCGGGTGTTTGTTCGGGGCCGAACCGCGGTGCCCGAGGTCTACCAGGCGATTCCGTCGACGAATTCCTTGATTTTTTCCACGATTTCGTCGGGCTCGCTTTTCTTCGAGATGTAACCGTCCGCGCCGGATTTCTTGCAGAGGACTTTCAGGTCTTCCTCCTCAATACTGGAAAAAAGAATAATCGGGGTACTGGTAGTGTGGTGGTCTCGTTTCAGGACCTCGCAGATGTGGTCGCCCTTGATTTCCGGCATCATAATGTCGGTGATAATGAGGTCGGGTTTAACCTTGATAATGGCTTGATCAAATTCCACCAGGTTAGTGGTGGTATAAACTTTAAAACCTTTTTGTTCCAGGCCATCCTTGAGGATCTCCAGGGTGATTTCACTATCATCCATCAGTAGAATTTTTTTCGCCATCGCGACTCCTTGGGTGCCGGAAAGAAACCCGGAACGTATTCCCCCTTTTCTTTAGAAAGAATTTAATTGATTAGCCGAAGCCAGTCAAGTTGAAAAATTCCGGTAAACCCGGGGCTTGACCGAACTGAGCTAACATATTAATTTAATAGTAAAATTTTACATGGGCTTAAGGCCCCTGTAGCTCAGTGGAGAGAGCAAAGGATTCCTAATCCTTGGGCCGCAGGTTCGATTCCTGCCAGGGGCGTTTAACGGTCTTCCGAAGATAGGGCCAGCGGGGAAAAGCGTTCCTCGTGCAGTTTAGAAGGAGGGATCAGGCATGATCAAGTCCGAATTGATTGCCAGGGTGGCGGAAAAATCCAAGGTTCCGCATCGGGAAGCGGCCTTACTGGTGGAATCTATTTTCGGGGCCATGCGCGAAGCTATCTTGAACGGGGAACGGATTGAATTGCGCGGGTTTGGCAGTTTCGCCAACCGGCATTACACCTCCTACCAGGGGAGAAATCCAAAAACCGGCGTTTCCATCCAGGTTTCTCCCCGAAAAATTCCCTTTTTCAAAGTGGGGAAAGAACTGCGCGAAAAGATTAATGCCGGGCCGGCCAAAGCCGGGTCCGGGTCGTCCCAATCGGGGTAAGCCGGGGCGGAAAATATCTCGAGAGGATTGAAAACATGCCGGGCTCTCATCGCCATCTGACCAAGGACCTCCGGAATTTTCAGCGGGCGACCCTGAAGGTCCCCATCGATTTTGGTCTCCAGGTGCGAGCCGATCAGCGCAAAGCCCAGAAAAAGATTTCCGAGGAGGAAGGCGAAAAAAAACACAAGGGCGTCACCTCCGTGATCGGCGGGGGAGGGATTTTCATCCAGACCGGGGATCTCCTGTCGATAGGAAGCGAAATCTGGATGAAATTCAAGATGCCCGGGGAAAAGCAGTTAATCCACGCCGATGGAACCGTCGTCTGGGTGATCTCCAAACCCAGCGCGAACAAACGCTATCCCCACCTGGGGATGGGGATAAAATTCAACCGTGTGGATGAGTCCGCCGTATCCATGATTGATTCCTATGTAACCAAAAAAAACCGGATCTTTCGCGAGTTGAAGTTCCTGCTGTCGCAGGACAACCCCCCGATGAAAAAAATCAAGGAGCTTCTGACCTCGACTTACATCCAGGATTACCGCAGCCTGGAAGATCTGCGGAAACAGGTTGATTGGGAAATGGCCTCTTTCCGCTTCAGCCGAACCAATTAAATGCCGAACAGATTCGACGGGAAAGAAACCGGGGAAGAATTTCCTCTTCGGCTTCCGGAGCGCGAGAAGCCGGAATCCTCCCCGCCAGGTGAAAAGGGAAACAATCCGTCCTCCCGCCCGCGGGGTTATCTTCTTAACCTTGCGCTTTTGCTCCTGACTTTTGCCTCGACCCTGTTCGCGGGGACGGGACTGGCCGGGATCGATCCTTTTCAGGAACCCGGACGGATATTTTCCGCCGGGGCTCCCTTTGCGATCACCTTGATGCTGATTTTGCTGACGCACGAGCTTGGCCATTATCTCTTTTCCCGTTATCACCGGGTGGACGCCAGCCTGCCTTACTTTCTTCCCGCTCCTTCCATGATCGGGACCTTTGGAGCGATTATCCGGATGCGCTCCCCGATCCGGGACCGCCGGGCCCTGGTGGATATCGGCACCGCGGGTCCGCTGGCGGGCTTCGTGGTTTCCATCGCGGCGGTGATTATCGGGTTTCAATTTTCCCAGGCGGTTCCCGTCGAATCGGCCGAGGGTGTCGCCCTAGGCAATTCCCTGCTATTTGCCGGACTGGAAAAAATTTTCATGGGCGATCTTCCCGGCGGCCAGGAAGTTCTAATCCATCCGATTGGCTTCGCCGGGTGGATCGGCCTGTTTGTGACCACGCTAAATCTAATTCCTTACGGCCAGCTTGACGGCGGTCATATTATTTATGCGCTCTTGGGACGCAGGATGCACCGGATGATCGGGATGATTTTGCTCCCGGTCCTTTTTGTCATGGGAATTCTAGGGATGATGAAGATATTCGGGTCCGGGCTCTGGCTGGTCTGGGCGATATTTCTCGGATTCATCGGCCCCCATCATCCTCCGGTGGAGGAGGCGCGGGTGGAACTTTCAGCCGGGCGAAGGATTCTCGGCTGGGCCACGATGTTTATCTTTCTGCTGACTTTCATTCCGAACCCGTTTCAGATCAAGTAGGGGAAAAGGGGGGCTGAGGGGAGGGGGGGAAATTTTTATACTTTAAACTGTATCCGGAAAGAGGTAATATATATATGCATGGTTTGCAAAACCAGGGAAATGAAAAGGGAAATTTTAGGTGAACGGAGAATCCATCCGCGGATTCCGATGCACTTGAGTGTCAAGTACTCGAGCGCCAAGGAATTCCTCGTGGATTATTCCAACAATATCAGCGCGGGAGGAATTTTCATCCGAACTCCGGAACCGGCCGAGTTCGGAACCAAGGTTCTAATCGAGTTCAGTCTCCCGGAGATTCCCCGGAAAGTCAAAGGTCTGGGCGAAGTGGTCCGGGTGGTCCGGGTGGCCCGGGCCGGAGATTCCGAAAAGGAACCCGCCGGGATGGGGATCAAGTTTCTGAAATTTGATCTGGGAAGCGAGGAGTATATTCGCAAATTTATCGCGAAAAACGCGTATCCCGGCAATAAGTCGGCGCCGGTTTCCCCGCGGGGTGCCGATCAGGAGGTAAAATAGTGGATCTTAAAGATCGACTGCTCCAGCCGGAGCGGCCGGGCGGTTTCAAGCCCCGGGAGAGCTCCGAAAAAATATTGATCGTTGACGATGCGGATATGGTTTTGAAACTGGAGGAGATTCTGCTCAAGCGGACCGGCTGCGAGGTAATCAAGGCCCGGAATGGGATCGAGGCCCTTAAACGGGTACAGGAGGAGCGTCCCCGCGTAGTGCTTCTGGATATCATCATGCCGGAGATGAACGGGGATGTGGTTTGCAAGTTTATTAAAAGCAACCCGGCGCTCAAGGATATTTCGGTGATCATAGTAACCTCTCGCGGGGATGAAGAGACCCGGGATCGCTGTGCCCGGTCGGGCTGCGATTCCTATTTCACCAAACCGATCGAGCACCAGAAGCTGTTAGAGGCGGTCCAGGGGTATTTAAGCGTCAAGAATTATTAATCAGTCGGATTGTCCGGATTTGGCCTTCAAGCAAAAGCTTCTCGGCAAACTTTCTCTCAAAATCATTTCGCTATTACTGGCTGTCTTCCTCTGGTTTTTCGTGATCGGGCGGAGATCGTCCGAGATCGGGCTGGAAGTGCCGGTACGGTTTGAAAATCTCCCGGAATCGCTGGTAATCGTAAATAACCCGGCTACCCACCTGGAGGTCCGGGTGCAGGGACCCCGGACCTTCCTTTCGAGCCTGGACCCGACCCGGGTCAACCTTTCCCTCGACCTTTCGGCGGCGAAGGCGGGCCGCTCTTCCTATCATATTTTTCCCGAGCAGATAGTTCTCTCCCGCGGGCTCCGGGTGAGCCGGATTAACCCGTCCGAGGTTAGTTTTGAGTTTTCCCCCGTGGTTACCAGGGAATTATTGGTCCGGACCAAGACCGAGGGTGATTGCGCCCGGGGGTATAAGATCTCCCAGATCAACGTTTCCCCCGCGCGGGTGGGCCTAACCGGCGCGGCCCAGGAACTGAACCGGATTGATTCCGTGGAAACCGAGCCGGTGTCTTTAAAGGACCGGAACGAGCCCTTCCGGGTGGTGGTGCCCCTGGTGATCGGAGGGATTCATATTACCAGGGCGGAACCGAAAAAAGTTGAAGTCCAGGTGGAGATCGTGAAGACCCTGGACAAGCGCTGGTTTAAGGCGGTTCCGATCAAGGTGGTTGGACTTCTTCAGGCCAAATACCAGATCCGTCCGGCGGGGATCGATCTTTTCGTCCTGGGGCCGGAACTGTCCGGCGGGGATCGATCTTTTCGTCCTGGGGCCGGAACTGATTCTTTCCGAGCTTAAACCGGAAGAGATCAAGGTTTACCTTGAGGGTTCCGGCCTGTCGCCAGGAAAATATCGCCGCCGGGCAATAATCGAGCTTCCGGATGAAATCACGCTCCTGGACACCAGACCCCCATGGTTTAATCTGGAAGTATATCGATGAAGAATGGTCAATGACTAATTTCTAATTTCTAATTTTTAATTTCTAATCAAATCCTAAATAGCAATGACTAATGACCAAGCACCAATTATCAAACAACCGATAGAAAATTTTAAAATCAGGTTAGACGTTTTGAAATTGGGCATTGATTAGAAATTCGTCATTAGAAATTAGAAATTTGCCGGACATTGCTTGAGGTTTGGAAATCATATTCCAACTTCTCACTGAATAAAAATCAAAAATATTGCCGATTCAAAGTAGGGTTGCCTGGCTGGCCAGGCGGTCGGCTTCCCGGTTTTCTTCCCGGGGAATGTGGGAAATCTTGAAGCTCTGGAATTGGGAAGCCAGGATTTCCACCTCCCGGAAAAGCTGGCGAAGACCGGGGTTCTTGATCCGATATTCACCCCGGACCTGGCGGACCAGGAGCTCAGAATCGGAATAAACCAGCACCCGGCCCGAGGTTAAAGCGAGGGCGGATTTCAGCGCGGTGATCAGGGCCTGGTATTCCGCGACATTATTGGTGGCTGTTCCGATGGACTGACCCGATTTCCAGAGCGCCGAACCGGATTCGTTTTTGATCACGACCCCGATTCCGGCAGGTCCGGGGTTGCCCCGGGAAGCTCCGTCGATGTGGATGACCAGGTCCGGGGACTGGCGCGGGCTTTCCGCCGGGCGCCGGGAGCGGGAAGCCGGTTTTTTCGCCCGGGTTGAGGCCGGACGGGAAAAATCCAGTTCGAGGTTGAGGGGGGATTTAGGAGCGCTCATTTTCCTCTTCGGAGGAAGAGGAGGAATCAAATTCGTCCGTGTCCCCCGGGGTTTCGGTCCGGGGCCGGCCCTCCTTATCCGTGAGGGTTTCTCCCTCGGGGGTTTTCAGGATGATCTCGACGCGGCTTTCGGCCTGCTCCAGCTTTTTCAGGCAAAACCGGCAAAGGCTGACACCGGACTCGAAAATTTTCAGGGATTCCTCCAGACTCAAGCTTCGGCCCTCGAGGAGGCGGGTGATTTCTTCCAGGCGCGCGAGGGCCTGTTCGTAGGTAATCCGGGGTTTCTTGGGATGGCTCATGCCCGGAATCGAGGCTATTTGCTTTTGGCCACCCGGGGGTTCCAGGGGGGGAGGGGGATCAGAAGAATTTCCCCGGGTTTGAGCCGGTGGGATGAGGAGATACCGTTCAGATTCATTATGGCGCTGACCTTGACCCGATATTTCTTGGCGATGGCGGAAAGGGTTTCCCGGGGGCGGACCCGGTGTTGAAGAAATGATACCCTGGCTTCCCGGGGAAGCGCGGCGATGTATTCCTTCACGCTGGCTCCTGTCCCCGCCGGGACCTTGAGCTGGTAATTGGGATAATTGGGAGGAGTAAAGGGGTAAAGAAGTTCCGGGTTCAAGGCCATCAGATCCTGCAGGGGAAGATTGAGGAAATCGGACACCTGGGCGAGGTCAACCGAAGAATTGGTGGAAACCAGGTCGAAATCGAGGGTCGGGAGATATTGAATCTCCATAAAGCCGTAGTCTTCCGGTTCATGGGAAATCAAAATTGCCGCCATGAACTTAGGCACATAATCTTTGGTTTCCCGCTTGATGTACGGGAAACTCACCAGTTCCCAGAAATCCCTGACTTTGGATTTACGAATGGCCCGGGAAATTTTTCCCTCCCCGGCATTATACCCGGCGGCGGCCAGGTACCAGCATCCGAAGAGGGAATATAAATCTTTTAAATAGCGGGCCGCAGCGTAGGTAGACTTGATCGGGTCCCGCCGTTCATCCACCCAATCGTTGATCCGGAGGCCGTATTTTTTCCCGGTATAGCGGATGAATTGCCAGGGACCCACGGCGCGGGCCCGGGAGCGGGCGTTGGGGTTGAAACCGCTTTCGATCAGGGCCAGGTGAGCCAGTTCCGGCGGGAGTCCCTCGTTGAGAAAAATCTGTTCCATGATCGGCAGGTAACGCCGGGAACGCTCCAGCCAGAGGGTAAAATGATCCCGTTGCTTGTTCTGGAAAAATTCGATAAATTGATTGACCTTGGGGTTGATGACAATCTGGAGCGGGGCGGTTTCCTGAAAAAGACAGGGCGGATCAGCCTCCGAACCGGAGGCGGTGAATTCGGGAAGACTGGCGACGGATTCAACCGCGGTGATCAGGAGATCGGTCTTCGCCGCCGGCGAATGATCGGAAGAAACGGTATTGATCGGAGAGGGTTCCCGGAAGGGGGAAGAATCCGGTGGGGAAAGAGAGGCACACCCGCCGCCGAATAATCCCGGGCCCAGCCCGGCGAAAATCACGAGGGCGGCGATCTTTTTCAATGCTTTTAACCCCAGGAAAATATAAACCTCCAGATTGAGTTCGACTGCATTTTTTACCTAACTCTTGATCCCTAATGTTATTATGCTATTATCATTCGCTATGATCAAGCCAGCGGAGAATCCCGACTCAGATTCCAAGAAAGGTGCGACCAAACCGGTCTCGCAAAGTTTCGAGGCCATGGTGCGTGATCATCTGGAACGCCTCCTGAGGGGAATCGGGAAACAAGGAGGCGACCAGCTCTATAAAATCGTCATGGAGATGGTGGAACGGCTACTGCTGGATCTGGTTTTCCAGCATTGCCAGGGAAACCAGGTGGAAGCCGCCCGGCTCCTGGGAATCAACCGCAACACCCTGGCCCGTCGGCTCAAGGAACTTAATATCCAAGGGAGAGGAAAACGCGGAAGGAAGAAGGCCAGAAAAACCGAGGGAAATATTTCCTAGACGGAGGCCCATTCTTTAGATACCGGTCCGGGGTAATATTTTGATTTGGGGAATCTATCCCATCGTTGATTCCGGGGTCAAACCCGGATGTTCCGAAGAGGAATTCACCCGGCTGATCCTGGCCGCCCGACCCCCCCAGATCCAGATCCGAAGTAAAAATCATACCGACCGGGAATTTTTCGCCCGGGCCCGGCTGGTGAGAAAAATCACCAGGGAAACCGGGGTAAATCTGATAATAAATGATAGAATTGATATCGCCCTGGCCTTGCCGGCGGATGGGGTTCATCTCGGGCAGGATGATCTGCCCTTAAGGGTGGCCCAAAAATTATGCTCCCCGGGGATGATCATCGGAATCTCGGTCGGATCGGTTCCGGAAGCCGAGAGGGCGGCCCGGGCGGGAGCCGACTACGTGGCCTATGGACCGGTTTTCCCGACCACTTCGAAAACCGGGGCCAGGGTTTCTCCGCGGGCGCTTTCCGAGCTGAAACAGGTGGTGGAAGCGGTATCCATCCCGGTGATCGCCATCGGGGGCATCGCCGCGGGCAATTTGCCGGAAGTAATCAAGGCCGGAGCGGCGGGGGCGGCCATGATCTCCGCCATTGCCGGAGCCAAAGATGTAACCGGGACGGTGAGAAATTTTCAGCGTCTTTTCGAGGAAAAACGGAAACGAAAAAAGGGGGGGTAAAGGATGAAGCCACGTTTTAATCTGAAGAAGAAATTATGGATCGGGGCGGTTTTGGCTTTGCTGCTGCTCTCCGGGGGAATAAAGTCGGCCCGCACCGGGGATGAAGTTAAAGCCTGGCAGGAAAACCAGAAGAAGGCGGTCGAGGAATACCGGGCCCAGGACCGGAAAGCGGTCGCGGACTGGGATGCCGAGCGCCGCCGGATTGTCGAGAACTGGAAGGCCGAGAAAGAAAGGGCCGTCCAGGAATACCGCGAAGAGCAGGAGAAAATAATCCGTCTCTGGAAGGATGAAGAGACCGCGATCATCAAGGTCTGGAAGGAAAAACAGGCTTCCGACGTCCTGGCCTGGAGAAAGTATGGGGCTAATTTCCGGACCACCACCGATTTCGAATCCGGGGAATTGCGGGCTTCAGCCGCGGTCCTGGTGAAAAAAGGCGAGGATATTGAACAGGCCAAGGCCAAGGCTTACCGCATCGCGCTCCTCAAGGTGAACGATCAGGTGCTGGACCTGAAACCCACCAACAAGGAAAGCATCGCGGAGGTTATCCAGAAGAAGGATCCCAAGCTTTCCGAGCAGGTGGATAAACTGATCTCCCAGAATACCATCCCCGAATCGAAAAAAGAGGTGGTGGAGGCGGTTCCCGGAACCGAGCAAAGCCTGGTGCAGGTATCGGTAGCAACCTCAATGACCCGGGAGGGAATGAAAGACCTGATCGCTCCGATGGTCAAGGCGGAAACCGGCGGAACCCCCCAATTCACCCTGGCGGAAAACGTGAACCAAGGGTTAAAGGACAAGGTCAAACAGGAAGGGCCTTTTAGCGGTCTTCTGGTTGATGCCCGGAAAATCAAACTCCTGCCCTGCCTGGCTCCCGAGCTGGTCTCGGAAGACGGCAAAAGGGTTTATGGAATGGGGATCGCGGATGACAAGTATGTGTGCCAAACCGGTCTGGTCGGATGGACAAAAACCATCAAGCCTGCCCGGGCCAACATCCGCATCGGAGAAAAGCCGCTGTTGATCGCCGCCCGGCAGGTTAACGAAGGTAACCGCATTGTCATCTCCAATGACGATGCCAACCTGATCGGCCTGTCCGACGCCGGGTCCATCCTGGCCAAAGGCAGGGTGGTTATTGCCGTGGAGTAAAAAAATGAAAGCAACAAAAAAGCTGAAGGGGCTCGCGCTTCTGTTTTTCAGTCTGGTTCTGGTCGGGATCCTGGGCCTGGCCCGGATCGGGGCGGAAGATCAATCCACGCTCAAGGAACCGGTCGGGGAAGGCTGGATTGATTGGACCAAGGGGATGATTTACGCCCGGGGCGAGGCGGCCTTAAATGCCAAAGAAACCAGCCGGGCGCTGGCCCGGGTTCAGGCGGAGAGGGCGGCCACGGTGATCGCGCAAAGAAATCTCCTCGAGATCGTGAAGGGCGTCCGGGTGGAATCCGAGACCACCGTGGAGAACTTCGTTTTGAAAAGCGACCGGATCAAGGCCACGGTCAACGGCCTGGTCCGGGGAGCGAGTACGGTCAAGGTGGAGGAAGATCCCTCCGGGTCGGTGAAAGTGACCGTCGGCGCTCCCCTCTGGGGCGATTTTGCCAAGGCGCTCCTGGGGGAGATCCTGCCTCCCCAGAGCAGCCGGCGGGAAAACTTCTTTTCCCGGATTTCTTCCTGGTCCCACCTGGGGAGAATGGTCAGTACTCTGGTTGCCTGGTTCGGCGGAACCCGGGCCCAGGCCGCGATCGCCCCGAATTCCGGTTTGGTGATCGATGTCAGTGATACCGAGATAAAGCCGGGGGTTTTCCCCCGGATTTACGATCAGGACGGGAAACTGATCCTCGGTCCCAATTCGGAGAATCAGCAGGTCGCCGCCAGCATGGGCCTGGTCGGGTATGCCTCCTCGGTCCAGGCGGCGGTCAAGGACGATCTGAAAAGGGTGGGGGTCCTTCCCCTGGTTACCCGGGGTACGGTGCCGGTGGGGCATCGGGGCGGGATTGATATCATGGTTAAGGATCTCAGCTTGAACAAGCTGAAATCGGCCCTGCAGGACCCGAGCATATTAAGGGAATGCCGCGTTACGGTTGCGTATAAAGTGACGTTTTAAATTCAGGTATGAACCTGCCGAAATTGCCATGCAATATTTAAAGGTAGCGGCCATCGCCATGCTGATTCTGACCGGGATTTATCTTCAGCCGGCCATCCCGGGGGAAAAAACCGGCCCCCGGATTTTTTTCCCCCAAAAAACCGCTTTTCTGGAAAAATTACCTTCCGGGGGGCGGGCCAAATACAATTTTGAATTCACAAATAAAGGCGATGAGACCTTGGTTGTTGATGAAATTAAAACCTCGTGCGGATGCACCAACGCCATGCCTTCCCAGAAGGAAATCCCCCCCGGGGGAAGCGGGAAGATCAAGGTAACTTTTGATTCCCACGGATTTCTCGGAAATGTTTCCAAGGAGATCGAGGTCTATACCAACGATCCGGGGCATCCGGTGACAGCCCTGAGTCTCAAAGCCGAGGTGCTCCCGACTATCCAGGTGGAACCGAAGAATATCGATTTTGAGACCATCCATATCCAGACCGCCTCCCCGAAAGACCTGGTGAGATATATCCGGGTCAAGGACATGATCAGGTCCGGAGCCCGGGTCAGGTTTGCCGAGACGGATATTCCTTTCCTGAGGGTGGGGGTGGATTCGGTATCGGGTTATGAAACCAGGATAAAGGCCTGGATTGCCCCGAGCGATTATCGCGGGAGTTTTCAGGGGGTAATAAAAATATTGTCGGACAGCAAATTTTACCCCATCCTGGTTCTTTTGGTCGAGGGAGACATTAAAGATTAAGGAAGAGAAATGAAAAAATGGCTTCTGATATTATCGGGGTTACTTTTCTTCCCGTCCTGGAACCGGGCCGGGGCGGAAACCATACTTCTTTCCGGCAGTCATTCCGTAACCTATGACATCATCAATCCCCGGGGGTTGAAGAACATCCCGGAATATTCCAACCAGAGCTACTCGCAGAAGATAATATCCCAGGACCGGGTCAGTAAAAAAGTCAGGGTGGACATTAAAATGGATCCCTTGCCCCCTTCGGGGCCTTTCCCCATCGATCCCGGCTCTTTATCTCCCGATCTCCACCGGTATCTCGGAGCCGAGGAGGATGTTCCCGCCGGCAATACCCGGATGATCGAGCTGGCGCAAAAAATCACCCAGGGGAGCCCGAACGCCGTGGCCGCCTACAACCGGATCATCGATTGGGTCATGGATACCCTGGAATACGAAATCAACACGCCCCAGGACGCCATCTCGGTATTAAATAACAAAAAAGGCTCCTGCGTGGGATTCACGAATTTGAGCCTGACCTTGCTCCGGGCCTCCGGTTTCCCGGCCCGCTATGTCTCCGGGTATCTTCCCCCCGGGTATGACTGGGGAATTTCCAAGGATTACTGGGGGGTGAAAACCTCAGGAGGAGGTTTTCATGCCTGGCTGGAGGTTTATCTTCCTCAGATCGGATGGGTTTTCACCGACGCCCAGCATTCCAAAGCCTTCGTTGATCCTTTTCATCTCCTGTTGGGAATCCGGGGGCTTAATATTGGGGATAATGTTCCCCGGGAAGGGGAATATATCGCCGTAGACCACAGCACCTCTTATACCATCGCCGAGGAGGAAAACCGCTCGGAGCTGGTGGATTCTCTGCCCTCCCCGAACAAAAAACTACTGGGCCGGGTTGGATCCGGGGGTAAGGTCAGGGGCCGGGTGATTGCCACCCTGACCGATCGCTCCGGGAAGGTTATTCCCGGAGCGGAGCTGGTCCTCTGGCAGGGCCAGAAAGGAATAGTAAACAAAGCCAACGATTCCGGAATAGTTTTTCTCATCGGGCTTGATCAGGGCGAATATGACCTGACCTCCCAGGCCCCCGGATTTGCGGCGAGGAAAGAAAGGGTTGCCGTTAATCAGGGGGAGGCCAAAAGAATCCAGATCCGGCTCGATGAAGGCGGGGAAATCAGCGGGAAGGTTGAAGATACCGACGGCCAGCCGATCGGCAAGGCCAAGGTTTTTGTCTGGGTAGGAGCGGTCGGAACTGGGTATCCAGTCGAGAGCAATGGCCGGTTCCGGCTCAGAAATCTGCCGCTGGGCGAGGCGAAATTGAGCGTCCAGGCCGATGGATTTATTGATGAAGAGGAAAGGGTGGTGATCAACCGGGGAGGACCCGTCCAGGTCAATTTCCGGTTGGAACCGGGCGGGGTTTTGAAAGGAACGGTTGCGGAACAACAGGGAAAACCGGTTAAAAAGGGTAAAATCTTTATTTGGACGGGCGACCAGGGAGTAGGTTATTCCATAAAAGAAGACGGCACCTACCTGGTTAACGGGATTAAAGCCGGGAATTACAAGTTAAGCGTCAGATCTTCCGGATTCGTTGAGGAGTTTAAGAATATTCAAATAGAAAAAGGAAAGATATTTCAAGTAGATTTCTCCCTTAAATTAAAGGAATTCTAAGGTATCCTACCTATTTCCCGCGAACTATAATTTGTGGGAAAATGTCCAATAGACATTGGGTGTGAAAATATTTCTTTGCTTTTTTTAAAAATGGGTTTATAATAACTCATTTAAGTAAGGATAAAAAAATGAAAAAAACAAAGAAAAAAACCGAGATACAGAAAAGCCCCGAGCTGGAACTCGAAAGCAGCGTGGGTTTGCCCGTCCTGGAAGAACCTCTGGCGGAGGAGCCCCAGGATCTTCCCGAGGATCTGGTCCAGATCCCCACTTACCGTAAGGAAGAAATTGAGATTGACTATTCCCAGCAGTACTTCCGGGACATGGGGGATTATGAACTCCTTTCCAGCCAGGAGGAGGTGGAGCTGGGCCGGAAAATCGAGGACGCCCGGAACAAGCTGATCGAGTTCCTGTTCAAAACGGATGCCTTCATTTATTCCCTTCGGGAAATTTTAAAACGGGATTCGGAGCTGGAAATGGCTTTCAATATAACCCCGACCGATCCCCTCATTGAGAAACCTACTTACCGGACGGACAAGGCTAAAAAAGTCCTCGCGATCCTGCGGCAGATCGACAAGCTGGAGGGAGAATACCGGACGGTGGAGAACAATCTAAGAAAGAACAACTACACCGCCATCGGCAAGAAGCGGATTAAAACCAAGATGACCGAGAACCGGGAAAAAATAAAAATCCATCTGCAGAATCTGCCGCTCCGCGGCGAATTTATCGAGGGATTTATCTTCAAGTTTTCCGGTGCCTTGCAGGATTGCCCGCAATCGGTCCGCCTGGTTCCGGACGAGATCTTCCCCGTGGACATCGAGGTGAAGAACCGGGATCGGGAGAGACTGCTTTTCATCCTGGAGAAACCCCTGGGGGAAATCCAGGAAGCCCGGCACAAGTTCATTCAGGGGAATCTCCGCCTGGTCGTGAGCATCGCCAAGCGTTACCTGAACCGGGGGCTTTCCTTCCTGGATTTGATCCAGGAAGGAAACCTGGGCCTGATGCGGGCGGTGGAGAAATACGATTTCCGCCGGGGGTTCAAATTTTCCACTTACGCCACCTGGTGGATCCGGCAGTCCATTATCCGGGCCATCGCCGACAAATCCCGGACCATCCGGGTCCCCGTGCATATGGGCGACACCCTTTTGCATTTCAACCGCGCCACCGCGGAGCTTTCCCGCGAGCTCGGGCGCGATCCCACCCTGAAGGAGATCGGGGAACGCCTGCAGATGCCGGACGACCGGGTGGCTGAGATTCTCAAGCTGAACCGGGAGCCGGTTTCCCTGGAAAGCCCGATCGGGGACGAGGAAGACACCCTGGGCTCGGTCCTGGCCGACGAGCGAACCGAGGCCCCCATTGACCTGGCCGCGAAAATGAACCTTTCCGACCGCACCCGCGAGGCGCTTTCCACCCTCTCTCCCCGGGAGGAGAAGATTTTGCGGATGCGGTTCGGCATCGAGGAGAACAACGAGTACACCCTCGAGGAAATCGGCAAGGTCTTCAACATCACCCGCGAGCGCATCCGCCAGATCGAGGCCCGGGCCCTGAAGAAGCTGAAGGAATCGGGCAAGGGGGACACCCTGAAGGAATTCTTCGGTTACGAGAAAGAACTCAGCCGCAATTAAACTTTATCTTTATCTCGGATGTTTTTAAGGCCCCGGAATTAAAATCCGGGGCCTTTTTTGATGGTAATTTTTAAAAAGTCTATCGTCTTCCGGAATTTGAAAAAGACCTGAAAAAACTAAGCCGGAAATATAAAAGTCTCGAAGGAGATTTAATAAGATTTATTAATGCATCCTTAAAACATTTCCATGAATTAAAAAAAGAGCCAATAGATATTTGCCAAATACCTGGATTATCAATTGAATATCCTAAAATTTATAAAGCCAGAAGGTTTTCTTGCACTTATTTGAAGGGTACCGGAGGGCACTCTCGCCTCAGAGTGATCTATACCTATTTTGAGCGTGAGAATAAAATCGACCTGATAGAAATATACTTCAAAGGGGATAAGGAAGACGAGGATAAAGACCGGTTAAAAGGGAATGCTTTCCTCTAGTTTCGTAGCTCACAAAAAGGAACCAACCAAATCCAGTATCCAATTCACCATTAATGGAAACAGTCCTGCCTGGACCCAAGGGAGATAATCAGTAACAAGACAGTTCGAAATCTTGTTTAATGCATAATTGTCTGCCAATACCCATTCATCCTCTTCCGGGGAGCAGGCAACCGGAAGATTTCCCAAGTTAACCATGAGGGCGCCATTCAAGGTCGGATCTCTCAGGGCAAAATAGATTAGAATATCCGTAGGAATTAAGGAAGGACTGAGTAGGGGAGAAACGGAATCTGCCGGAATTTCAAATTTTGTTCCGACAAAGTGGGGGCTATCTCCCTGCTTATAATAGCTTGGATAAGGCGGATCACCGCATATTTGGTAGGTTTTACACTGGGCCGGAATATCTCTTAACTCAACCTCATAGGGAAATACCGGCTTGGCCCCCCCGGTATCACAGGAGATGGGGTTATGGTTGGCATCCTCACAGTAGTAATCAAAAAATGCTCCCACCGGCAAACCAATAATCTGGACAACAGATATCTGGAGGACATTGGGAAGGGGCTGAAGCCCAAGGTTTTCAAGCATCGGGTTAAGGCTCTGGAGTTGAATGTTTAACAGTTGACTGATATCACCACCCGTCATCTCTTCCAAAGAACCAAGCGAATTAACCAAGATATTTACAATCATCCCCGTAAAAGTAACAATCATCTCGTTGGTAAAATCCAGGTCGACCGAGGCCCCAATCGCAGTTAGGTGTAAGGATCCATTTGTCCGCAAAAGGTCACCGTTACTGATTTTTCCATTTCCATCTTTATCAATTAAACAAAATACATCTGCGCAACCAGCGGCGCTTGCGGCTGCGGTCTCAGAAAGGTCACCGCTAATATTTCCGAAACTGCGGATCAAATCCAAAGATTTGGTCATTACCTCCGTCGTGTATGAATCCCAGCGAGAGCTTTTCGTCAGAAAATTGGGATTTTCCTCAAAAAACCATCCAAATCCTCTGACCGTCCCGAGAAGATCTGCCCCCTTGAATCCCTTCAGAAGCGATAAGAGATCATTAAGATGATTCATTAATAAATCGACATTGAGAGATAATTCGTGGGCTCGCAGATATTTTAGCATTAATATTACCGAATCAGACATGAGCCCTAAGCTCCGGGCTGGAAATTTGCCCGCCTTTCCGTTGAGAAGGATCTGGAAGAAAAATCCCGTTCCTTCTTCCCCAAGAATCAAGGGAAATCTTTCTATCTCAATTGACCAATTATTCTTGAGGCAATCTATGCTCTTGGCTTTTATGGTTTCCAACCTATCAATAAATGGCTGGAGTATTGTGTCGAGCACGTTCAAGGGATTCATCTCTTGTTGGGGCTGGTAGGACGTGATTCCAAGAAAGTCAGTTAACATTGGAATGTATAGGTTTATCTCACCGATGATATTTTGCAGCTCAGCCAGCATAATCCCGTACTGAGCAGAGCCATATTCGGCTGCTTCTGGTCCAATCGCGTAAAAATAAGTTTCTGCCTTATACCAATCGTTTTCCTGTAAGCATTTAATCCCGATGACAAGTTTTTGCTCAGAGGTGATCTCACCGCAGGGACAATCATCAAGAACTTTTGAATAATTATTGGTGTTAATAGCAATTTGACATTTCTTGGTTATGCTTTGGTTATTGCCATCGTCTCCACAGGAGGAGAGAGGAAGAATTGCCAGGGCTGTGGCTACGAAAAGGCCTACCGCTCTTATTCTTTCTCTTTTCATCTTCGTCCTCTTTACCGATTGTAGGGGCAAACTCTGCCTAGCGTATAGCTTCTTAGTGTCCCAGCGTTCCAGAATCTCAAATCCCGAGGAAAGAGTCTTTTGCACAAACTTATTTTTTAAAAAGGCCTGTCGACTTCATCAGGTTAAGCTTTTTTATACTAATCCACTTTTTGAAACCCTGTCAATCGATTTTTTGGCCGGATTTTCCCCTGGGAGATGAGGCGATCAAAATATTCAATCGCGTGCCGGACCTCGCAGTTGAGTTTGCCGGCGTATTCTTCCCTGAAAGTGCTGGTGCACCCGGCCCAGGAGGTGATGATAGTTTTTACCCCCAGGCGGTTGAAGATCTCGATGTTTTGATCCCGGTACTTTTCCAAGCCTCTCCGCTCGCCGATCCGGAGGAGGGGAGGTCAAAAATCAGGTGGTTGGTGCCGATTTCTGGAAATAAAACCACCGGGGGTTTCCGCGGATCCTTTCCCGTGTAATGATAAAAAGAGACCTGGGCCTGATGCGGGCGGTGGAGAAATACGATTTCCGCCGGGGGTTCAAATTTTCCACTTACGCCACCTGGTGGATCCGGCAGTCCATTATCCGGGCCATCGCCGACAAGTCCCGGACCGTCCGGGTCCCGGTGCACATGGGCGACACTTTGATTAAATTTAACCGCGCCGTAGAGTTGCTTTCCCGCGAGCTTGGCCGCGATCCCTCCCTGAAGGAGATCGGGGAACGCCTGGGGATGCCGGATGACCGGGTGGCGGAGATTCTCAAACTGAACCGGGAAACGGTTTCCCTGGAAAGCCCGATCGGGGACGAGGAAGATACCCTGGGCTCGGCCCCGGCAGATGAAAGAGCCGATATTCCTATTGACCAAATATTTAGCGAGGAACCGGTTTTTCTGGAAAGTTCGATTGGGGACGAGGAAGACACCCGCACGCCTGAAGAGCTTCTGAATATAATTGAAGAGCAGGGCAGGGTGATAAGCGAATCCATTAAAACTCTGAGAGGTAAGGGGATTACAAATTGAAAGATGTCCAACAATCCTTTTTGTTGGTTGTTTTGTAGTTGCCTCCTTCATGAGGCTATTTTGGGGGGAATAATCTCTTAGCCCGATAAATCGGGCAACTACATAAAATATTCGTTTGAAATCTGATTCTAAATGACGATGGATTCCCGCTGGAGTTTATCCTGAGCACATTCGCTCCGCTCAGTGTAAACTTCGTCGAAGGGCGGGAATGACGGCGTTGAGATTGATGAAAAGTAGGGGAGCCCTTCAGGATGAGTCCCTTCAGGATAAACCATTCCATTTATCCCGAGTGAAATCGAGGGGTTGGCTCCCTTCCCGGGCGGCTATAGAAATCCGCCCCTACGAAACATGAAATATTATTGGATTAAACTGGATTCCTGCTGGAGTTTATCCCGCACTCTGATGCGGGACAGGAATGACGATATTATGATCGATAACAAATCTGAAAATTTGTCCCGGCGGGAATTGATCCGGGAAGGGCTGGTCCTGGCCGGGGGGCTGGTGCTGGCGGGAAGCCTTTCTTCCTGCGGGGGAGGAAATAAAAAAGGTGAGGAATTTATCCGCCTGGCCTTCAACGAAAACCCGCTCGGTCCCTGTCCGAAGGCGCGGGAAGCCATGGAGGCGGAGCGGAATAAACCCCGAACCCTGACCGGCCTGAACCGCTACCCGGATTTTCTCCAGGGGGATCTTTTCAAAGCCATCGCCGAGTTTCATAACCTGGCGCCGGAAAACGTGGTGCCCGGCTGCGGGTCGAGCGAGATTTTCAACATCATCGCTTCCTGCTTCCTGACCGCCGGGGACGTTTTCCTGACCGCGGTCCCGACTTTCCGGCTTCCTTCGGAATACGCCGGCCTCTGGGGGGCGGAAATCAAGGAGGTCGAAAACAGGAACGATCACGGCATTGACTTGGATGCGCTGGCTTCCGAGGTAAATCAAGCCACCCGGGTTATTTTCCTCTGCAACCCCAATAATCCCACCGGCCTGGTGATTAAAAAGAATGATCTGGAAAATTTTCTGGCCTCGGCCTGGCAGAAAAACCCGGAAACGATCATCGTCATCGACGAGGCCTATGGCCATTACGTTGAGGACCCGGATTTCGTCTCCGGCCGGGATTACCTCGGGGAGGGGCCGCTGGTCGTGGTCCGCACCTTTTCGCACGCCTACGGCCTGGCCGGGGCCCGGGCGGGATACGCCCTGGCGCCCCTGGAATTGGCCGACCTGATGGGAGGCCTGCGCACCCCCTCGCTCTCGGAGATGGGTTTCCACTGGAAGCTGGGGGCCAACTACAACCGGATCGCCTGGGCGGCGGCGATCGCCAGCCTGAAAGAGGGCGGGGAGCATTTAAATCGAACCCGGGAATTAAATCAGAAGATCAAAACTGTTTATTACCAGGCATTTTCCGAAATGGGTTGGGAATATATCCCTTCCGAAACCAATTTTATCCTGGCCAATACGGGGATCCCCGGAGATCGGATTCAGGCTTACCTCTATAAAAACGGCATTCAGGTGCAATCCGGGAACGCTTTTCATTCTCGCTATGCCAACTGGATCAGGGCTTCCACCGGGACGGAGGAGGAAGGGCGGATATTTGCGGAGGCGCTGGGAAAATACAGCGCCGATTCCCCGGTCGCGGATAACGTCCCGAGGCTTTACTGGTGGGGGTATTGAATGGAGATCAAGATTGGCGCCGGTAAATTAGAAGAGCTACGCCGACGCTCAGTTCGATTGAAAAATTATGATTATTCAGGAACAGGTGCTTATTTTGTTACGGTGTGCACCAATAGAAAAAAATGTATTTTTGGGGAAGTAATCGATAAGAAAATAGTACCGACAACCATTGGAGGAATTGCAAAATATTGTTGGGAGGAAATCCCCAAGCATTTTCCTAATATTGGATTGGATGAATTCGTTATTATGCCAAATCATGTTCATGGAATTATCCAAATTATTAATGTAGGGGCGACGCATGCGTCGCCCCTACAGAAACATCATTCAAACAGCAATCCCCGTGATCCTGGACCTAGAACGATTGGTTCCATTGTTGGATCTTTCAAGTCTGCGACGACCAGATGCGCCAATGGAATTGGTCCGGGGAATAGGTTTTCTATTTGGCAGAGAAATTATTACGAACACATCATTAGGGATGAGGATGAATTAAACCAGGTGAGAGAATATATCATTAAAAATCCCTTAAAATGGCAGTTCGACAGGGAAAATCCTAACAATAAAGGCGACGCATGCGTCGCCCCTACAATCGAAAATTTGATTTATGGCAGCACGAAACAAAAAGCAATGAGTGAATTATCCAATGGTTGAAAAATATAATCCCTGGGATCTTTTTCAAAACCAGCTTCACCGCCGGGAAGGGGAGGCGCGGGCGGAGTTTTCCCGCCGGTCCTTTTTAAAAAGGCTGGGTCTGGCCGCCGGCGGAACCCTAGCCGTCTCCGCCCTGGGTTCCCGGATTATCCCTCTCCGGGAGGCCCGGGCGATCACCAACGACTCCTTTTATTTCGAGGGCTACCAGAGAATGTGTTATCACGAAAATCCCGTCGGTCCGTCCGCCTCGGCCTTGGAAGCGGTGCGGGAGGTAATTTCGGAAACGGGAAACATCAATCGCTACCCGGATTTTTCTTACGAGGATTTAACGACCGGGATCCTGAAATATAACCGCGCCGGCCCCGGCCTGGGGTTGGACAATATCAACCTGGGATGCGGTTCCTGGGAATCCCTGAACCAGCTTTGCGATACTTTTCTCACCCCCGGGTCAGCCTTTCTCACCGAGTGGCCGACTTATCATGTCATTATTGATCGGGCCCGGGTGGTCGGGGCCGAGATCATCAAGGTTCCCCACACCGAAAATCCCCACAAGCCGGATCTTCCGGCGATGAAGCAGGCCCTGGAGGATAATCCCCATATCCGTCTTATTCATTTCAACAATATTAACAACCCGATTGGCAGCTTCCTGACCCGGTCGGAGTTTGACGGATTCGCCCAATATGTTTTTGCCCACCATCCCCAGGCGGTGATCGTGGCTGATGATTCGGATCCCGAATTCATGGACGCGAACGAAAAAAGCAGTTATCCCCGGTTTCTTGATTACGTGGAAAAGGGTCAAAACCTGGTGCAGGTTCAAACCTTCTCCCACACCTTCGCCCTGACCGGGCTCCGGGTCGGATATTCCATCGCCCCGCTCGAGCTGGCCAAAAAAATCTCCCCCCGGGCCATTTTCGCCGGCATCAGCCAGGCCGGTCTGGCCGCCGCCCTGGCCAGCCTGGATGACGCGAAAGCACAAACCCGGCGCAGTTATGAAAATAACCGGGACGGCCGGGAATATCTCTACGGGGAGTTCGACCGGCTGGGGCTGGCCTATCACCGCTCCCAGGGAAGTTACGTTATCTTCGACGTTCAGCGGGACGGGGTCACGTTTTTCACCCAGCTCCTGACCAAAAAAATCGTGCTCCGCCCCGGGGAGGAATGGGAGATGACCAACTGGCTCCGGATCTGCCCGGGTCTCCCGGAGGAAAACGAGCATTTTATCCGGGTTCTGGAAGACTTGCTGGGCTCGCCCGCCGCGTCCTCGGAAAATTATCTGGATACAGTCGAAGGGAGAAAGGCGGCCCGGGTGGCTATAAGTTTCGGGATTAATCCCTATCCCCGCAGATTCTTTAAATAACGTAGTTTGCCGATTTATCGGCGTACTTATCCCTGCCAAGTGTTCCTCTGGTTGCCGGGATAAATAAATAATTTGAATTAGGATTTGAGGAGCCCAATAAATTGGGCAACTACATTGGAATCAAGAATTTTGAAACTTGTCAGGTTACTTATCCCGTTGCTGGCGAGATCGGTGTTTTTCAATCGGTTGCTTTTTTTGGAGTTCAATAGCTAGCTATTGCGTTGCCTCAGCAAGCTGAGGCAGTCCACAAAAGGCCCAATCAATTTGAATTCTTAGGGTTTTTTAACCAGTTAAAAAGATAGGGATAGACTTCGCGGAAAGCGTCCGGCCCGAGGATAAGATCGAAGTGGCCATATTCCTTCTGATAGCGGTTGGCCCGCCCGAAGATGCGGATTTTCTTTTTCTCGGAGGAAATGGCCCGATAGGCGAAGTCCGCCTGCCAGGGGGGGGCGAGATTGTCGAGCTGTCCGGAAAGAAAAAGAACCGGGGTCCGGATATTCTTCAGATTAATTAAAAAATTTCTTTTGCCATCCCGGGAGCTTAAGATTCCGGTTTCTACCCAGCGGGCCAGCTGTTTGGCCAGGCCGGGTGGGATGGGTTCGAAAACCGACTGGCAGACATCGGCTTCGGTTTTTTCATCCGCAATCGGGCCCCAGAAAAGCAGATGGAAAAGCGTACCGGGGGCGGCCGGCCAGGGGGTCTGGCAGGCCTTCTTGAGATCAATCAACTCGCTTTTGTCTCCTTCCCCCAGCCCTTGGGCTTTTTCCGCCCAGATCTTGACTGCCTGATTAACGGCCTGCGTTGAACCGGGGGAATTTATCAAGATGATTTTTTCAATGCCGGGATCAGGATTGGGTCTGGAAGACAAATACTCAAGCAGAATAGTTCCGCCCATTCCCAAACCTACCAGGTCAAGGTTTTTCTGCTTGGTTTCCGCTCCCACCCGGGCTAGGGCCTGGGGGAGGTCATAACGTAAAAGCTCGTCCAGGCTCCAATCCCGGGGAACTGCGTCGGCCCCGCGGAATTCGACCACCCAGACATCGCGCCCTTTTCGGGACAGGTAAGGGGCCAGTCCGCCGGAGGAGGGAAGATTAAAAATCAAGCGGTTGGTGCCGATTTCTGGAAATAAAACCACCGGGGATTTCCGCGGATCCTTTCCCGGGTAATGATAAAGGGAGACCTGGGCCTGATCTTCGGTGGTGATAATAACCGGAGCCAGGGGTTCAACCCGGGAAAGATCGGCGTAACTGAAACCGCAAACCCCCAGGTAAGAGATCAGGATGAATTGAAGCAATCCCATCGGTGCGATATATTATCAATCGGCCATATGATAGGCAAGAAGGGCAAGGCCGCTAAAAGAAAAACGAATTTTTTTGGCTCATGGCAAATTGTTATCCACTCATTAACGTCATTCCTGCGAAAGCAGGAATCCAGATTTTTATGTTTTATGTCACTTTTTCCTGGATCCCCGCTGGAGATTCTCCCGCCGCCGGCGGGACGGGGATGACAACAAAAAGCGCAAGAACAGCAAATGGAGAATAATGAAAACAACGCAAAAACCCCTCGGGTTTGAAGAAGCCCGGCAGATCATTTTGGAAAAGATAAATCCGCTCGGGCCGGAAAAAATAAATCTGATGGAAACCTTGGGCCGGGTCCTGGCCGAGGATATCATCGCCGGCCGGAACCTCCCGCCCTGGGACAACTCGGCCATGGACGGTTTCGCGGTCCGGGCCCGGGATCTCGAGAATGCCGGGGGGAAAAATCCCGTCGAGCTGAAGGTAATCGGTGATCTGCCCGCGGGAAAACAGTGGAAGGGGAAAGTCGCGGCGGGAGAAACCGTCCGGATTATGACCGGGGCCCCGATCCCGGCCGGAGCGGACGCGGTGGCCCGGGTGGAGATTACCCGGGAAATCAACCGGGGGCGGATCCAGGCCCTGGCGCCGGTCCAGCCCGGCACCGATCTCCGTCGGGCCGGGGAGGATGTTTCCGCGGGGGATATGGTTTTAAAGGCCGGAACGAAAATCCGGCCGGCGGAAATCGGGCTCCTGGCGGCTTTGAACCAAGCCTCGGTTTCGGTTTACCGGAAACCCCGGGTTTCGATCCTGGCCACTGGAGACGAGCTTTCTCCAGTCGGGAAAACCGTTCGGAAGGATCGGATCATCTCTTCGAATTCATATTCCCTGGCCGCCCAGGTAACCGAGGCCGGAGGGATTCCCCAAAATCTGGGAATCGCCCGGGATAACCGGGAAGATATCCGCTCCCGGCTTTCCCGGGGCCTGCAAGCGGATATTGCCATCACCTCCGCCGGGGTTTCGGTGGGAGAATATGATTTTGTGAAGGAAGTTTATCGAAAACTGGGGGTGAAAATCGTTTTCCAGAGACTCAGCATCCGTCCCGGCCAACCCCTGGTGTTGGGAAGAAAAAATAAAAAAATGGTTTTTGGGCTTCCCGGCAACCCGGTTTCTTCAATGATCTGTTTTGAGGAATTTATCCGTCCCCTGATCCGCAAAATGAGCGGGGACCGGAATATCCATCGTCCGGAGATCCTGGCCCGGGCGGGTGAGTCCCTGGAAAAATCGGCCCGGCATACCATTTTTCTGCGCTGCCGGCTTTACCGGAGGAAAGGCGAGTGGTGGGCGGAAACCACCGGGCCGCAGGGCTCGGGAATCTTGAGTTCGATGGTCAAGGCTGACGGAATAATGATTTTCCCCGAGAATCAGGAAAGAATCGAAAAAGGGGACTTGGCCCGGGTCCAACTGCTTCGGGATGAAATGCTGGGAATAGTAGATTATTAAACAGTTTAAATCCAAAGTTCAAAATCCAAATGTCAAATCAATGTCAAAATCCAAATGTCAAAGCATGAATTAAAACCGTTGCAAAACCATATCGAAGATGTCTATTTCATAATGTTTTTGGATTTTTTGAACTTTGAACTTAATTTAAAATTTGGGCTTTGAAATTTGAACTTTTACCCATCATATGCCAGAAAAACCTAAATTTGATTTGAAAAGCCGTTTAACCTCGGTCCGCCTGGCCATATTTCTTTTCACCGTCATCGCCCTGGTTTCCATCCTCGGTACTTTTATTCCCCAGGGAAAAGAGCCGATGGAATATTTTTCCGCATACGGAGAACGGCTCGGTTTCTGGATCTTAAAATCAGGTCTGGCGAATATCTACCATTCACCGGTATTTATTCTCCTGCTTTTTCTCCTGTTTCTTAACCTGTTCAGCTGTCTGGTCACCCAGCTGCCGAATTTCCTGAGAAAATGGGAAACCCTGGGATCCCGGGACCGGTTGATCAAATCCGGCCCGCTTTTAACCCATGCCAGCATGATCCTGATCCTGCTGGGGGCCCTAGCAGGACTGGTTTTCAGTGACAGCGAGGATCTTAATCTCCAGGAAGGTGATGCCAAGCCGATCCTGGCTTCGCCTTTCAGCCTGAAACTGGAGAAGTTCCGCATAAACTATTACGACCGGGAGGAAACCCAGGTCTCCGATTTCCTCTGTGAGGTTTCCCTCTGGCAGGGCCCGGCCCGGATCGAGGACGCCACCATCAAGGTCAATCATCCCCTGAACCATCAGGGACGCCGGATTTACCTGGTGAGCTATCATGAAGTTCCCACCCTGGTCCGCAGGGCGGTTGTCCGGATCATCCCGCCCGGCCAGGAGCCCGGGGAAATGGGTTTGACTTTTGGCCGGCGGGAGAAGGTTCCCGGCCTGAACCTGGATCTGGAACTGAAGAAATACCTGGCCGATTTCCGGGTTGACCTGGAAACGGGTGAGTTTGTCACCGCCTCGATGGAGCCCAGGAATCCGGCCGTTTATCTCACGGCCTACCGGGGACAGGAAGAAATAGGGAAGGGATGGGTCTTTCTCAAACATCCCGGTCCTGTCCCCGGGAACACCCTCCCGCTGGCGATCCAATTCGTCGGCTACGAACCGGTTTCGCTGGTAAACCTCTACGTCAAAAAGGATCCGGGACTTCCCTTGATCTGGGCCGGGTTTATCCTGGGGACGATCGGGGTCTGCCTCGTCCTTTTCCGGCTGGGGCGAAAGCCGAAAGTTTAGCTTTCGGAGATGCTGCCGAAGTTACTAAATAGCCTTTGAAAATAATTAGGCTGGTCATTGCGAGCCCGAGCTTATCGAGGGCGTGGCTAACGATATATATTTCAGGATTTGGGCGGCAAAGCTTGACGCTCGGCTTCAATAATCTTCAAGAAAAATTTCACCACCCGGGGATCGAACTGGCTTCCGGAACAATGTTTCAATTCTTGAACGGCATGTTTTTGACTGCGGGCTTTGCGGTAAGGGCGGTCGGAAGTCATTACCTCGTAGCTATCCGCCACGGCCAGGATCCGGGCTCCCAGGGGTATGTCTTCTCCCTTTTTTCCTTCCGGATAACCCTTGCCGTCGAAGTGTTCATGATGGTGAAAGATAATCGGAACGGTATCCTGCAGGATTTTAATCGGCTCGAGAATTATTTTGCCGAGCTGGGTGTGATACTGGAACATTTTCTGCTCTTCCTTGGTCAGCCTTCCCGGTTTGTTCAGGGTATCCAGCTTGATCCCGATCTTGCCGATGTCATGGAGCCGGGCGGCGTGAGTTATATTGTTTATCTGCAACGGATCCAGGTTCATCGCTTCGGCGATTTTGCGGGCATAAAAGGCCACCCGCTCGGAATGACCCCCGGTGTAATAATCCTTGGCTTCCAGGGCCGCCACCAGACCCTCTATGGTCTGGGTCAGGGTTTGAGCCAGTTCTTCATATAGGCGGGCGTTTTCCAGGGCCATCACCGCCCGGCTGGAAAAAATTACCAGGGACTTACCATGCCCATCGGTGAAAATCAGGCGGGGATCATAGGAAATCGCGATTAAAAAACCCCGGAGCTCTTTCTGCAAACGCAGGGGGGCGGCCACCAGGGAATATATGGTCTGTGGATGGGCCAAAAACGACGCCGGTTTATCTGGGATGGAGCGCAGGACCTCCGTAAGTTTAAAGCCGGAGGCGATGAACATTTCCCGGTTCTCCAGGTTAGATTTCAACCGGTCAAAATCAAGGGGTAACGGTTCCAGGGCCAGATCCCCGGGCGACTTGCTTTTTTCCATCAGGAGATCAAGCAAGCCCCGGTCATTGGTAAAATAGACCGCCACCCGGTCGGCCTTGAGTTCGGAAAGAACGATCTCCACGATCAGGGCCAGAAGCTGTTTTAAATCCAGGGTGGAAATCATCGCCTCGCTGATCCGGTAAAGGGAGAGGAGTTCCTTGAGCTGGACGTTCTCCCGTTCGAACCGGAATTTATTGGATGCCTTTTTGACCAGCTCGATGAATTCCTCGAGCTTGAAAGGCTTCAGGATATAATCGTAGGCGCCGAGCTTCATAGCCTCGATCGCGGTTTCCACGGTTCCGAAACCGGTCATCAGGATGGTGATGGGGGGAGAGGGCAGGGCGCGGGTTTGCTTCAGAAGCTCGATCCCCCGGACCCGGGGCATCTCCAGGTCGGTGATCATGAGATCGGCCGGATATTTCTCCAGGATTTTCAGGGCCTCGTCGCCGTCGGCGGCGCTTTCGACCTGATAGCCTTCTTCCTTCAGGATATCCACGATCACGTCCCGGATCGGTTTCTCGTCGTCAACGATCAGAACCCGGATCGGGGAGGGATCATCGCTGATCGGGGGGGAAGAAAGGCCGGCGGCAGGCAGGCTATTTCCCAAGGTGTTATCGGGCATATTTCTCCCGGCAGTTTACCGATTGCCGGGTCGATAGTCAAATTATTCCGTATGGCATTTGGCTTATCGCAAAAGCATTTAGAATTTCAGCTTTGGGCTTCATTTGTCCCTCTGGGGTTCTCGTCCCGAGACCCCCTTCGGGGTCGTGGGAAAATTTGAGCTTTGACATTTGAACTTCTTATTGATGGCAAAGGGTTGATTTTATCCGGAAGGTGTTGTATCAAAGATCTCTATGGCTACCAACCGCACCAAACCCGCGGCCAATCATCTGGGCTCGGATTTTAAGGTCTTCGACGAAATCGGCAAAACCCTGACCTCCACCCTGGACCTCAAGGAGGTCTTGACCAAGATCATGGAAAAGATCGACACGCTCCTCCATCCCAAGAACTGGTCGCTGCTTTTAATCGACGAGGGAAGACAGGAGCTTTACTTCGAGATCGTGGTCGGGGCGGCCTCGGAAAATTTAAAAAACCTGCGGATTCAGTTCGGGGAGGGGGTAGCGGGCTGGGTGGCGGAAAACCGAACGCCGCTTTTCATTCCCGACGTCAGTAGAGATTCCCGCTTCAACCCCCGGATCGACGACCTCATGGGCTTCACCACCTATTCGATCCTCTGCACCCCCATGATCAGCAAAGACCGGGTTCTGGGGGTAATCGAGCTGGTTAACGACGGGGCCCGGGGCAAGTTCAGCTCCGAGGACCTTCAGCTCCTTTCCTCCCTGGCGGATTACGCCGCCATCGCCATCGAGAACGCCAAGTATTTCCAGAAAATTCAGGAGCTCACCATCACCGATGACGTGACCGAACTCAACAACTCTCGTTTCCTTTACCAGGCCCTGGACGGCGAGATCAAGCGGTCCCGGCGTTACCGGAAACAGTTTTGCCTGATTTTTATCGACCTGGATTATTTTAAAAACGTGAACGACAAGTATGGCCACCTGGCCGGGAGCCACCTGCTCAAGGAGTTTGGCGACGTCCTGCGCCGGACCCTGCGGGATGTGGATATCATTACCCGCTACGGGGGGGACGAATTCGTCATCATTCTTCCGGAAACACCCCCGACGCGGGGGCTAAAGGTGGCCAAGCGCCTCCGCCAGGCGCTGAACCTGCACGAATTTCATCCCGATAAAAATCTTAGCTTGAAAATAACCGCCAGCTTTGGGGTCGCCACCTATCCGGAGGACGCCCAGTCCGCCCTGGACATTATCCGGGCCGCGGACCAGGCCATGTACAAGGTAAAACAATCCACCCGGGATGGGGTCAGGTCCGCGGGGCAAGACTAGGCAGGGAGCAAGGCGCAAAGAGCATAGAGATAAAGCAACGAGCCCTTCGATGAACTCAGGGTAAACAATGAGGGACGAGCAACGAGAATAATAATGTTGCCTGATTTATTTATCCCGAAAAAACGACTGGACCGTTGGTCTGCTGGTCTATTGGTCTGTTGGTCTGCTGGACTTCTGTCCTGTTGGTCTGCTGGACTTCTAAACTACCAAATTACTGCTTTTTATTGCGCTCTTCCGCCCGGCGGCGGATCTCCTGGATTCTCTTCTTCTTTTTCAGGAGCTTCCAAGGTTCCTTGGCGCTCTGGGGGGTTTCCAGCCAGTCCCGCGTCGCCCGGAAATAAGTCGAACTGACCACCGCCTTGATTGCGAGCTGGACATAAGGAAAAATATAAAACAGGCGATTTTCAACCGCCGCGGACTATAATTAGATCTATCTTCCCCCCGGTGGTTGACCGAAAATATTTTTTTACTTGATTATGCCTTTTTCCACCCGCGAACTTTTCGTAGAGAGTGAGTGAATTCGATCTGATCGTTTTCATGTAATCAGGGTCGATATCGTATTCGATCAGCCCGTATTTTCTCAGGCCCTCGCAGGCTTTCTCCTCGTCATTGCGGATCATCTTCTGGAGTTCGGGAATGTGCTTTTGGCAACTTTCTCGAAAGATCTGCTGATATTCGATGGGCAGGGCGTCAAAAACCTTCTTGTCCACCAAGATGGACCCCGGGGAAAAAGCGGCCTTGAACCTGGTCATGTACTTGACCTGGGTATGCCACTGCAAGCCCACGGTGGAGTAGCAGGTGCCGAAAACCAAATTTACCAGGCCGGTCTGCAAAGAGGTCATGACCTCGGTCAGGGGCAGGGGGGTAAAGGTTTTCACCCCCATCATTTTATAGGCCTCGTCCACCATGGGTTCCCCGGCCCAGGACCAGGCCTTAACCTTACCGAAGTCAGCCTCATTCTTGAGCGGGGTTTTGCTGAAGGTGCGGGCAAAACCGATGTCCACCAACCCGAGATTGACAAACCCTTTCTCGGTGAAAATTTTATCAATCGTGACCCCCATTTTATTCAAGACGTAATCAGCTTCCTCGTATCCATTGAAGAGAAAGGGAAGGGAGAAGACCTTCAACTCCGGGGCGATTTTCCCCGCCCCCAGGAGGGTAAAAACCGCGCCCTGGAGCTGTCCCAGGCGGATCTTCCTGATCATGTCCGGTTCATCCCCCATCACCGCCCCGAAATACCAGGTGATTTTTACCTGGCCGTTGGTTTTTTCCTCCACATCCCTGGCGGTCTGCTTGGCGCTGTCACCCCAGCTCGAGTTCCCCGGGGCGATGGTTCCCAGCTTGATCTGATATTTGGCCGTGGATTTGGCGGGCTCCTCCGCCCTCAGGTTCTGGGAGGAAAAGAAAATCAGGCCCAGGCTGAAAAGCGCGATGGCGATCACGACTTTTAGGTATATTTTTCCAGACATGAATTATTTCATCTTTTTTTCTTCAATAGCTGTCCGAAATAGGAATTTTCTACCTTCACCCCCTCCGAGCAAGACTCGGAGGCTACCCTCTCCCCCGGTTGGCCCCCGAGTCTTGCTCGGGGGAGGAAGGGTGAGGGGGTTCGTTTTAGAAATATCGGTCCTTCTGCTCGAGAAGATGCCGGGTCTTGATTTTGGCCAGCCCGTTGACGGCGGCCATCTCCGGAATGCAATCGTTCGGCGTGTCCAGAATCTTCTGAATAGTCTTGTCGAAAAGCTCCTCGTCCTTGATCAGGGTGGCGTAATACTTAGCGTAGAAATAATCGGCGATCAGCCATTCGCCCTTTTCCCCGGCTTTTTTCTTAACGATCTCCTTAACCTTGTCGAACTCCTTCTGGGCTTTCTCCGGTCCGCCGCCCATCATCGCCGGGAACTGGGAGTAGTAGGCGGCATAGAACATATGCGGCCCCCCGTACCAGAAGGTATCGTCCAGCTCCAGGGACCGGGTCAAAAGGGCCATGATATCCAGGGACCGGGTCAAAAGGGCCATGATATTGGGGATATCGAAGAGGGCCTCGGTATCCCGGGTGGAAAGGTTCATCCAGGCTGCCCAGGCCGCAGCGGTCCAGAAGAGGGCGTCCATGTCCTTCTTTTTCAGAGACTTGGCCGCCTCGGAATAGGGTTTCCCTTTTTCCAGGGCTTTTCTGAACCCGCGGTTCATTTTTAAAGCTTTCAATCCATAGTCCCGGCCGATCGCATACAGAACCCGGGCCCGCTCGGGGTCTGTATCCTCGACGAAACCCAGGGCATACGCGGTATAAAGCTGGGCCCCGAAGGTAATAAAGGCCCGGTTCTTGGGGGCGAAGTTGCTCAACCCGTCCAGGAGAAGAGCCAGGCCCGGGACTCCTTCCCCCAGGATCATGGGATCTTTGCCGCGCATGGCCGCTTCCATCGCCGAGTCAAAGATCGGCGTGGCCGCGCCCATTCCACTCCGCATAATCCCGGTGCATCCCGACGCGGTCAAAACCAGGACTGCCAGAATAATTCCCCATTTTTTCATCGGATATCCTCCTTATTTTAAAAAACAATTATAGACTATTTTTCCCTTTTCGCCGCCTGGTGTCAATAAATATTTTTAACGGGCCTTAGAAAATTCCAATAGCTTCAAACTAATAGCCGGAATATAAGTAACAATAATTAAAGTAATCACATAAATGATTAAAAACGGCGCCACCGAGCGCCAGAGATAAGGAATGGATTTTTTAAAGCGGAAGCTGGAAATGAACAAATTGACACCCACCGGCGGGGTGGAATAGCCGATCTCCAGGTTGAGGAGAAAAATGATTCCCAGGTGGATAGGATCTACCCCGTAGAATTGAGCGATCGGCAGGATAATGGGGACCACGATGATCAAAGCCGAAAAGATATCCATCAGACAGCCGACGATGATTAAAAATCCGTTCAGGGCCAAGAGAAAGGTCAGGTGGCTGGTGATGTGGGCTTTGATCGCCGCGAAAAGCTTCATCGGCACCTGCTGGTCCACCAGGAAATTGGTGAAGCCCAGGGCGGTGGAGAGGATGATCAGGATTCCGCCGATTAGAATCATGCTTTCCCGCATCAGGCGGGGAAGCTGCCGGAGCTTGATATCCCGCTTGATGAAAATCTCCACCAGCGCCACATAGAAGGCGGTGACCGCCGCCGCTTCGCTGGCGGTAAAGATCCCGCCATATATTCCCCCCAGGATGATAATGGGGAGGGGAATCTCCCAGGCGGCTTCTTTGAAGGAAGACCACATCACGGCCAAGGAAGTTTTTTCCTGGACAATTTTCTCCTGTTTAGAAGTGAAAATTATGCTGTAGATGGCGAGCAGGACCATCAGCAGAATCCCGGGCAGGATCCCAGCGACAAACAGTTTGTCCACACTGGCGGAAGCCACCATTCCGTAAATAATGATCGGCAGGCTGGGGGGGAAAAGCAGGCCCAGGCTTCCGGAGGTGGTGATCAGGCCCATGGAGAATTTATCCGGGTAACGGTCATTCTGCATGGCGGTGTACAGGATCCCGCCCACGGCGATGATGGTGACCCCGGAAGCCCCGGTCAAGGCGGTAAAAACGGCGCAGGAAACCAGGGCGACAATGGAGAGTCCGCCGGGAAGCCAGCCCAGAAAAGCCCGGGAAAGATTAACCATGCGGATCGGGGCCTTGGACTCGGCGAGCAGAAAACCGGCGAAAGTGAAGAGAGGGAGGGCGATGACCGCCGGGGCGGAGGCCAGCCGGTAGGCCTCGGAGAAGATCGCCGCGGAGCTGACATCGGCGATAAAACAGAATAAAACCAGCGAGATCCCCCCCATAAAAATAAAGAGGGGCAGGCCGGTGAACATCAGAATTATCAGGATAATGATGAGAATGGTAGTCATTATATATTTTTAGGACCTAAGGATTTTCTTCCTTTATTTTTTCCCCGGTTAGATAAGCGATCCCATTCAGGATGAAACGGAGCGAGATCATCCCGAAGGAAATCGGATAAATCAGCAGGACTTTCCAAATCGTGATTCGAAGGGTGGAAAAGACCTCGTTATATTCCCTTTCCATTTGCAGGAATTTGAGTGAGGCAAAAATTAGTAAAATCGAGACGATCGCCCCGACTAGATTCAGTATCCCTTCGCTGTATTTATTGATCCGCGGGGGGAAAAGGCGGTTAATCACGTCGATTCGGATGGAACGGTCTTCGCGGATGCCGAGGCTGGCGCCGATCAAGCCTACCCAAACCACCAAGTGGCGGAGAACCTCGTCCGCCCAGGGGAAGCCGAAATTGAAAAAATTGCGGAGAAAAACCTGGAGGAATGCCAGCAGGGCCATAAAGCCCAGCATTGCCACTACGACAACGTATTCCGTCCAGGCAATCCCCAGGTCGAGTTTTCGAATGATTCTTAAGACTGGCAAATCCGCTTACCCCTTCCGGCTGATGAGCCAGATGATATTATTATCATAGGTAAGAAAAGGTCAAGAGGATTTCAGACCCGAGTTAAGTAAGGTATTTAGGATGCGCGCGGCTTTTACCAGTCTGGGCTGCCGGAGCAATCATTTCGACACGGTGGCCATGATCCACCGGTTCCAGGCCCGGGGCCTGCACATCGTTCCCTTCGGGGCCCCGGCGGATTTATGCCTGGTCAATACCTGCACGGTTACCGCCCGGGCGGATTTCCAGTCCCGGCAGCTTCTCCGCCGGGCCCGCCGGAGAAATCCCGAGGCCCGGATCGCGGTCATCGGGTGCGGTCCCCAGCGCGATCCCGGGCCGTACGCGTCGCTGCCGGAGGTGAGCTGGGTTCTGGGAAATCCCGAAAAACCGGAGATCGCAGAAATCATCCTGGATCAGCCGTTCCCGGACCCCGGCTTGCCCCTGGTCCGGATCAGTCCGATCGCCGGGGAAAAGCGGGTGATAAATTTCGGGGCCTGGCCTGATCCCGAGCGCAACCGGGTGGAGTTAAAAATTCAGGAGGGTTGTTCCCAGGGCTGCAGCTATTGCGTGATCCCGGAAACCCGCGGTTCCCCCCGCTCCGTCCCCCCGGAGGAATCCCGGGCCGCGATTCGGGAACTGGAAGGACTCGGCTACCGGGAGGTGGTCCTGACCGGAACCCAGCTCACCGCCTACGGGCAGGAATATCAAACCCGCCTTTCCTCCTGGCTAAAAAATGTTTTCCAGGAGAGCCGGAAAACCCGGATCCGCCTGAGTTCGCTCGAACCCTGGCGGGTGGACGATCAGCTGATGGAACTGGTCCGGGACCAGAACCGCCTTTGCCCGCATTTCCACCTGGCGCTTCAGAGCCTGGATGATGAAATCCTGAAAGAAATGAACCGGCCGGGAGATTCCCGCCGGATGGTGGAATTGATCCAGGCCCTGGTGGGGAAAACCCCGGAACTGGCCGTCGGGGCAGACTTGATCGCCGGTTTCCCCAGCGAGACTGAAAAATCCTTTGCCCGGACCTATTCCGTCCTGGAAGGGCTGCCGCTGGCTTATCTCCATGTTTTCCCTTATTCCCCCCGCCCGGGAACGAAAGCCTGTGGATTTAAAAAGTGCGCCCCGGAAAGGGAGATCAAGCGGCGGGTCCGGATCCTCCAGGAGCTTTCCCGGAAGAAGAGGCGGGAGTTCTACGAGCGTTTCCTCGGACAGTGGCTGGAAGTGATCCTGGAAGAACCCGGGAAAAATCAACCGGCCGGGGCGGGGGAGGGGGATAATCTCCGGGGTACCAGCTCCAATTACATCCTGGTGGGTTTTACCCGCGATCGGATTTCCGGGCCGGACGCCGGGGTCTACCGGATGAAGGCGGAAAAAATATTTCCAGGCCGGGCCCCGTACCTCTGGGGGACGCGGGTCGAAAAAATAGTTGAGTGAGGATCGCAACCATTCGCCGAAAGACTTATGATTTATCCTGACCGAAGAGTAATTAAAACAAATCTTAAAAGGTAACCACGTGGCAAGACCACGGGGAGTCACAAGTAAAAATTATGTTTCCCGACGAAGAACTGAAAATATCGCCGGAGCGGAAAACGGCCTTGCAAAACCTGGAAGAGAAACTGGCCTACCAGTTTGCCCATCTCGAACTTCTGGAAACCGCCCTGACCCATGATTCCTTCGCCTTCGAAACCCGCGGGCCGAATATCCCCCGGAACGAAAGACTCGAATTTCTAGGCGACGCGGTCCTGGAGCTCGTGGCCAGCGACGAGCTTTACCGGCTCTTTCCGCTTGTCGACGAGGGCGAGCTCTCCCAGATGCGTTCCACCCTGGTTTCCCGGGAAAGGCTGGCGGAAATTTCCCGCGGGATGGACCTGGGGAATTTTCTCAACCTGAGCCAGGGGGAAACACTAACCGGGGGTCGGGAGAAGGATTCGATCATCGCTGCGGCGCTGGAGGCAGTTTTCGGCGCCATTTACCTGGACGGGGGGATCAACGCGGCCCGGGAAGCGATCGGGCGGATCCTGAATCCGTTTTTCTCCGATCTGGCCCGGGGCCGGATCAGTCGGGATTTCAAGAGCGACCTCCAGGAAATCACCCAGGAACGCTTCAAAAAGCTGCCGGTTTACTGGATCGTTTCCGAGACCGGACCCGACCACGCCAAGGTTTTCCAAGCCGAGGTGAATCTCCCGGATTCCTCTCTTTCCGCGACCGGGACCGGAAAGACCAAGCGGGCGGCGGAACAGGCCGCGGCCCGGTCCCTGCTGGAAAAGCTTCCCGGCAATAATTCCCATGCCTGAATTTGTCCTGGATGAACTTTTGGTCCGGATCGCTCCGGACCGCGGCGCCTGGAAGGAAGGGTGGCCGGATCTCCCGCCGGGTCGGGACTCCTCCGATCCCCGGCGGATTCAGGGAGAAGCCCATCTCCGGCTTTCGACCCTGGCTCCGGCCGGGGATCCCTTTCCCCTGCTTCCCGGTCAGGACCTCCCGATTGAGGTCAGGCGGGGAGGCGACCGGCTTGAGTTTCGCTCCGCCGGCTGCCGGGCCGAGTACCATCTGAAAAGCCGGGCGGGGGAGATCCGGGTTTTCCCGGACCGGCTCTCCGGGTCGCTGGAAAATTTTCTCCGGGTTATTTACTCCTATTTTCTTCTCGAGAGGGGAGGTTTCCTCCTGCATGCTTTCGGCTTTGTCCGGGAGAATTCCGTTTGTCTTCTTTTCGGCCCCTCGGGAAGCGGGAAAAGCACCGCCGCCGGCCTGCTCCCGGGCCTGCCCCCGGAACCGCAACCGGGAATCGTCCTGAGCGACGATACCGTCCAGGTGAGCTCCGACCCGCGGGACGGTTTCCTGGCTTCCCGGCCGCCCCTGGAAACCAGATTTTCCCCGCTTCCCGGCCGCTGGCCGGTCCGGAGCGCCTTCCGGCTCATAAAAAACCGCCGGAACTTCATCACCCCTTTCGAACCGGCCACCTCCGTCTCCCATCTCCTGGCCAATGTTCTTTATGTTTCCGAAGACCCGGAGACCGCCCCGGAGCTGCTGGGCATCCTGGAGAAATTCGCGCGGTCCTGCCCGGTGGGAGAGCTCCACTTCCGGCCGGACCCGGAATTTTATAAATTAATCACTTGAACCGGACCCGAACATGAAACTTGCAACCGTCGCAATTATCGGAAGACCCAACGTGGGGAAATCCACGCTCTTCAACCGGATCGTGGGCTCCCGGCGGGCGATCGTGGAACCCACCCCGGGAGTGACCCGCGACCGGAACTACGCCCCGGCCAGCTGGCAGGGCCGGTCCTTCCAGCTGATCGACACCGGCGGCTGGGAGATGAACTCAACCGATCCGCTTCAGGAGCAGATCCGCCGGGCGGCGGAGCGGGCGGTTTCCGAGGCTGACCTGGTGATTTTCCTGCTCGACGGCAAGGAGGGGATGAACCCGATTGACCCGGAGATTTATAATTTTTTAAGGGGTTCGGGCCGGCCGACGCTGGTCGCGGTAAACAAGATCGACGGCCAGAAGTCCCGGGAAAACCTGCCGGAGTTCTACTCCCTCGGGGCCCCGGAGATATTTCCCGTTTCGGCCGAGCATGGGACTACGGTGGCGGAGCTCCTGGACGCGATGATCGGGCGGCTTCCCGCTCCGGAGCCGGAAGGGGAGCCGGGACCGGAGGAGGGAAGCGAGCTTCGGGTGGCCATTGTCGGCCGTCCCAACGTGGGAAAATCCACCCTGGTGAACCGGATCGTGGGTGACACGCGGGTAATTGTCGATGACCGGCCGGGAACGACCCGGGACCCGATCGACGTTAAAACCAGAATCCACCTGGAGGGCCAGGATCTTGATCTTCTCCTGATCGACCTGGCCGGGATTCGCCGCCGCAGCCGGGTTTCCGATCCGATCGAACATTACAGCGTGACCCATTCGCTCAAAGCCATCCGCCGGGCCGACGTGGCCTTGCTGATCCTGGACGCGGGTGAATCGATCGAGGTGGTGGAGAACAAAGTTATCGTGAAGCTCCTGGCCCAGGAAGCCCGTCTGGCCGATTTCGTTTACGAGCGCGGCCGGGGCTTGATCCTGGTGGTGAACAAATGGGACCTGGTCCGCCGAAAAAATATCCAGGAACCGATCAGGATCATCGGCGGGGTCCAGGACCGGGATCACTGGCTCGACCTGGCGGATGTGGTGATGATCTCGGCTTTGCAGGGGGAAGGAATTGACAAACTGCTCGGTTACCTTTGCCGTTACCGGGAGGCCCTGAAAAAGATCCCCACCTCCACTTTGAATCATATCATTCAGCGCGCGATTGAGCGTCATCACCCCCCGGCTTTCCGGGGGAAGGAAATCCGGGTTCTTTACGCCACCCAGGTCAAGATCCTGCCCCAGGTCTTCGTGATTTTTACCAACCATCCGCAGGGAATCACGGACGATTACCAAAGGTATCTGGCCAACGTGATCCGCGAGGAACTGGGGTTAAAGGGGATCCCGATCAGGCTGAAATTCAGGAAAAAAACCTGAAGAAACTCGGCAGTGAAAAATTGGAAGCAAGAAGTTAAAATAATCATAATGAACCAACAAACAACATCGTTTTAATCCATGCTTGCCAAGATATCATTCAAAATAATTTATCAAAGAATATTAGATAGATCAAAGCTATTAGCTAAAGTAATATATGAATCTATCCGGGATTTTTCCGTTAATGACGGAACCAATATGGCGGCTTCCATTTCTTTTTATATTGTATTGTCTTTTATTCCCTTGCTTCTGCTTTCGATCTCCCTCATCGGCTTTTTCGCGGGCAATTCACCCGTCCACTTCGACCAGATTATTGCCAAGATCAGGATCATTCTTCCTTTCATTGATGAAGGAATGACCGGGGTCCTGCGCAAAACCGTGGCCGGCCGGGAAGCAATCGGGGGAGGGGGGATAATCATCCTTCTCTGGAGCGCGAACAAGATCTTCACCTCTTCGGAGAGGGTGCTGAACCGGATCTTCCAGATCAAAAAAAAGCGGGGTTATGTGAAATCGAACCTGATCGCCCTGGGGCTGGCCCTGGCCCTGGGGCTTTCCCTGGTTGTCTCGGTCGGGCTGGGGATTGTCGCCAGTTTGGTTGGGAATGTCCAGTTCCTCTCCGGGCTCCACCTGCAGAGGATCCTCTATAACCAGTTTTTGGTTTTTTGGGCTCCGCTGGTGCTCCTGACCGTTTCTTTCAGTGTCTTAGTCGTGATCCTTCCCCACGGGAAGGTTTATTTCCGCTATGCCTTGGTGGGCGGGGCGGTCTTCGCCGCCCTCTTCGAATTCGCGAAAAACCTTTTCACTTTTTATATCATGAAATTCAGCTCGGTGAGCCTGATTTATGGTTCCCTCGGCTCCATTATCATTATTATTCTTTGGGTTTTTTACAGCTCCATCCTGTTTATCTTTTCCGCCGAGTTCGTTTCGGTGATCCAGTTCCGGGCCGAGGAGGAGAAGGT
>JAPLJI010000130.1 GCA_026388655.1 Pseudomonadota bacterium | reverse complement strand
GGGACTGAGAAAGGAAATCCGGAGGTCACGGGTGAAAATGTCCTCGGTTTCCGCGGAAAGAATCCGGGATGAGCTGGAAAAATTGATTCTTTTGCCCGCACCTTCCCAGGGATTTTTGCTCCTGGAAGATCTGAAATTGCTTGGGGAGATAATCCCCGAACTCCAGGCCGCGGTGGATTTTGAGCAGAAATCCCCTTATCACCATGAGGATCTTTTCCAGCACAGCCTTTCCACCCTGGATCGCACCCGGGCAGATCTGGCCCTGCGCCTGTCCGCGCTTTTTCACGATCTGGGAAAAATTGAAGCGGAGCGCATGATTTCCAAGGACGGGGAGGGAGAGCGGGATTATTACGTTTACTGGGGCCACCAGGATGGAAGCGCGGATAAATCGAAGGAAATTCTCCGGAGACTTCGCTTCCCCAAAAAAATAAAGGAAGAAGTTCATTTTTTAGTTCAGCACCATATGGTGAATTATCAGACGGATTGGAAAGATTCCACCATCCGGAGATTGGCATACCGCCTGGGTCCACATCTGCGGAAGACCCTCGAGTTATTGAAAGCCGATTCCGCCTCCTTAAAGCCGCCTTTCCAAAAGGACAAAGGATTCGAGGAACTGGCCCAGCGGATTTCCCGGATTCAGCTTGGGGAAGCTCAAAAAGTGCGGTGCCCGTTGGACGGGTTTGAGATCCAAAAGATCATGGCCATCGGACCGGGCCCGGAGGTGGGAAGGGTAAAAAAAATGATAATAGAGGCAATTCTCGATGGAAAAATCGCCGCCAATCGCCTGGAAGCGAAAAGGTATCTTTTAAAATATCTTCATCTGGTTAGTTGATCAGAAAAATGAATAATGGAATGGAATAACCGGGAATCTATATTTGGCAGGAGAAATGAAATGGTCAAGCGCACCATTTTAATGATTGCCCGGATTACGCTGGCCGGAATATTGATCATCCTGGGCGTGGTGGGGTTGATCGCGCCGATCATGCCGGGCTGGATATTTATTGTTCCCGGGGTAGGTCTTTTATATCGGGAAATCGCGTTTGTCTCCCGGGCCATCAAACGCCGGATCGGTATTATGTTTAGGCGGGTTCAGTCAAACGAGCCATAAATTTCTTTATTAGAGGGTATTTTCAGCTTCGCCGGTGAAATAAGAACAGGGATAATGATTTAGCTCACTGCCAATTGCCATGAGCCCGCCTGGAAAAAGCGACAGCGCCGTCCTGATTATTATCCCCGCCTTCAACGAAGCCCCGTATCTCCCGCGCGTTCTCGAACAGCTGCGGAAATCCCGGCCATCTCCCGCGCGTTCTCGAACAGCTGCGGAAATCCCGGCCCGAGGACCGCCTCCTGGTCATTGACGATGGCTCCACCGATGCCACGGCCGAACTGGCCCGGCTCCGGGGAGCGGTTGTAATCAAGCACCCCTTTAATCTCGGGTACGGGGCATCCCTCCAAACCGGCGTCAAATACGCGTTGAGAAACCGCTACCAATTCGCGGTCTTCCTTGACGCCGACGGCCAGCACGATCCCGTTTCCATCTCCACCCTGCTCGCCCCCTGCCTCTCCGGTTCCGCCGACCTGGTGATCGGCTCCCGATTCCTCGAGAGCCGAAGCTACCGCCCGACGATCCTCCGGAGGACCGCCATGCGACTCCTGGCCTTCATCACCCGGGCCCTCACCGGGCTTCCGCTTACCGACCCCACCTCCGGCTATCTGGCCCTGAACCGCAAGGCGATGAAAAAAATCGCCTCTCCCTACTTCCCCGCCGATTATCCCGACGCCAATAACCTCATCTGGCTTCACCGTTCCGGGATCGCCATTCTCGAGGCGCCCGCGCTCATGCACGCGAGCCCTCCCCGCCGCTCGATGCATCCCGGCTCCAAGGTTTTCTACTATTTTTTCTCCATTTTCATCTCCATCCTTGTCATCTTTTTGAGAAAGAAATAGGATAGGATTTCACTCAGGTCCGTTCGAGAAAATTAGAGGAGGTAACCGATATGCCAATCCGACAAAAAATCTTCGCGATGATCGTGGCCATCGCTCTCTTTATCTACATTATCGACCTGGTTCGGAGAAAGAAGCTCCGGATCGAATATTCCTACCTCTGGATGATCACCGGGATCGTGATTATGATCGTGGCCGTCTGGCATGACTTCCTCCTTTGGATCTCCCGGCTGATCGGCGCGGTCTGGCCCACCTCCACCTTGTTCCTCCTCGCCCTCATTTTCCTGACGGCCATCTGCATCCATTTCTCCGTCCGGCTCTCCCTCCTTTCCGACCAGGTCCAGATCCTCTCCCAGGAAATCGCCCTGCTTAAAACCGCCGATCCTTCCCCGGCCCCGCCCGGAAAAACCTGAGGGCTCATGCCGGCCGGGATTTATTTCAGGGGAAGTTTTTAATTCCAGCCGCCCTCTCCGGGTTTTAACAATTACCTTGTCCGTGACGCCCGAAATCTCGATTATCGTGGTCAGCTGGAACGGAGAAAACGTCATCCTCAATTGCCTGGAATCCCTCCTGGCCCAGAGCTTTTCCGGTTTCGAGATCATCGTGATTGACAACGGTTCCCGGGATCGGACCAGGGAAAAAATCCGGTCCCTTTCCGATCCCAGAATCATCCTGAGGGAAAACCGGGAAAATCTCGGCTTCGCGGCGGCCAACAACCAGGGGCTGGACCGGGCCCGGGGCCGCTACCTGGCCCTGTTCAATCAGGACGCCCGGGCCGACCGCCACTGGTTATCGGAACTTCTCCGCCTGGCCGAATCCAATCCCCGGGCGGGGATGATCGCCTCCAAGGTTCTCCGCCCCGGCGTTCCCCCGACCCTCGATTCCGCCGGTCTGGTGATCTACCCCGACGGCTTAAACCGGACCCGCGGGGGAGGAGAGCCCGACTCCGGTCAGTATGACCAAATCGAGGAGGTTTTCGCGCCTTCTGGTTCCGCGGCTTTCTATCGTCGGGAGATGCTCGCCCGGACCGGCTTCTTCGACCCCGCCTGCTTCCTTTACGGCGAGGACATTGACCTGGGCTTCCGGGGGCGGCTCCAGGGCTGGACTTGCCTTTATCAGCCTCGGGCTTCCGTCTTTCATCCCGACCCCGCCCGCCCCGCGCTTGACCCGAGGAGGAAAATTTACTTCGTGGAAAGGAACCGGATCCGGCTCGCGCTCAAATACCTCCCCTTTTCCGCGCTGGTCTCCGGTTTTTTTTATTCCACCCCGAAAAGGTATCTTTTCCAGGGCCTGAGTTACCGGAACGGCCGCGGGCCGGCCGGGGCGTTTCGGAGACAAGGAGGTAATTTTTTCGATCTCGTCCGGCTGACGCTCCGGGCCCACTTCTCGATTATCCCGGATATCCCCTCGCTCCTTTCCGAGAGAATCCGCTGGAAGAGGGAGCGGCGGGTCAGCCCCCGGGAGATTCTTTCCTGGTTCCGGAAATTCGGGATCTCCGCCCGGAGGATTTCCGATCAAAACTGAAACCGCGATGGATATTCTCCTGCTCCAGCCCCCGAACCGCGGTCCTTCTGTCCTCACCCTCCCCCCCCTGGGACTCGCCTACTTAGCCGCCGCGCTTTTAAAAAACGGCCATTCGGTTCAAATCCTCGACGCCCCCGCCTCCCGCCTGAATCTCGCGCAGGTTGCCGGGAAAGTCCGGGAGGAGCGGCCCGCGGCCCTGGGGCTGGGCGGCCTGACTCCTAATTTCGACCTTACCATTGAGGCGATAAAAAAACTGCGGCCCTTCGTCCGGCACGTCATCGTCGGGGGACCGCACGCCTCATTTTTCGGGGCCGGCCTGTTAGATTCCGTCCCGGAGATTGACTTCCTGGTTATCGGCGAAGGCGAAGACACGCTCCCGGAACTGCTCTCGGCGCTCGACCGGGGCCGGAACCGGGGTCTGCCCCCGGGAGCGATCAGCCGGGAACATCCCCAGCTCGTTCCCCGCCCCCCCATGGCCGATCTCAACCGGATCCCGTTTCCGGCCCGCGCCCTCCTCCCCTATCGGCGCTACCGTCATCCCGCTTCCCTTTCCTCCCCCGTGACCACGCTGATCGCGTCCCGGGGCTGCCCCTACCCCTGCATTTTCTGCGTCAAGACCATCCACGGAAGTCAGGCCCGCTTTCGCGGCCCGGAAAACGTGGCCGACGAAATCGAAACCATCGTTAAGGATTTTCGCCTTCGGGAATTGATCTTTTACGATGACAACTTTCTCTTCCCCCCCGCGAGAGCCCAGGCCACCCTGACGGAAATCATCCGGAGGGGCCTGAGAATCAGCTTCCGCTGCGAGGGGAGGGTTGACCACGTGAATCCCGAACTCTTGAGTCTTTTGAAAAAAGCGGGCTGCCATACCGTCACTTACGGAATCGAGACGGCCAACCCCCACGGGCTCGAGTACCTCCGCAAGGGTTTTACGGTGGACCAAGCCCGGAAAGCCGTCGAACTCACCCATCAGGCCGGTCTTCGGTCCGGCATATATTTCATCCTGGGGATTCCCACGGAATCCCCGGCGGACATGGAAAAAACCATCGCCTTCGCCATCAAGCTGAACCCTTTCTTCGCCCAGTTCAGCATTCTTTCCCCCCTGCCCGGTTCCGCCCTCTTTCCCCAAATCCCCGGGAGCCGCCCGCTCTCGAGCCCGCGGGTAAAAAACCCATTCGACCAGGATTCCGCCCGCTCCTTTCTCCCCTCCGGCCTCTGGAGCGAGTCCGACCTGAAACGGATTTTAAAAAGGGCTTATCTCCGTTTTTATCTCCGCCCGGGTTTCCTCCGGCAGGCCCTGAAAAATCAGACCTGGTCATCCCTGTTCCTGTCGCTCCGAAGCCTGAAACAGATCCTGAGATGGTTATTGACGAATTTCTAATCCCCCCGGGTAACCGATTAACCTGACCCCGGTCTGGGGGCGTTTTCCCGGCCGGCCCGCGCATAGAGCCCGATCATCTCCTCGGCCAGGTTGGCCCAATCCAATTCTCTCCGGAGAAAGTCCTTCGCGCTTTCCGGCACTTTCTTTCCCAAATTCCCGAGGATACATTTCTTGAGTCCTGGGACATCGCCATATTCGATGATGGGAACGTCCCCGATTTTCCCCAGGATCTCGGCGCATCCCGACTGCCGGGTGATTATGACCGGCGTGCCGCAGAGCAGGGCTTCGACGGGGACCAGGCCGAAAGCCTCCAGGGTGGAGGGATAAACGAGGAGATCCGCGTCCACGTACGCGGATAAACGTTCCTTTCCCGAAAGGAGCCCGGTAAAAACGATCCGGCCGGAAATCCCCTGCTGGCGGGCCAGGCGTTCGAGAAAGGCTTGATATCCCCAGTCGTTCCCGGCGATGACCAAGCGAAAACCGTTCCCCCCGATCGCGCCAAAAGCCTGGAGCAGATGCTCGATCCCTTTCCGGGGTGAAATCCGGCCCAGGTAAAGAATCACCTTATCCGTTTCCGGAATCCGGTAACGCCGGCGAAACTCTCCCCGGGGGGGAATTTCCGAAAATTCCTCCAAATTCACCCCCGGGTAGATGACCGAGATCTTCTCCGGGCTTATCCCCAGATCCTGGAGCTGATCCTTCTCTAAGCGCGACAGAGCGTGGTAGTGCCGGGCCTGGAAAAACACCCGGTCCCAAAAAAGCCGGTCAAAAACCCATTTGGCCGCCTGGTGGCGTTCAATCCGGGGGGCGGTGCCGTAAGGCGAGATCACGTAGGGAATCCTCTCGCGCTGGAGGAAACTGTAGGCGAAAACCCCTAACAGGTGATGGCACCCGTGGATATGGACCAGATCGAAATCGGCAATTCGTTTCCGAAAAAATTCATGCGTTCCCCGGGGAAAAAAAAATTGAAAACGATCCGCCAGGTAGTTGGAAAGATTGGGCAACACCACCACCCGGTAATTTCCCCCTTCCCCGCCGCTTGGCTCTCGCTTCCCCTCGCTTCCCGCTTCCGTGGTCAGAACCCAGACCTCCGGCCATCTCCGGGCCAGCGCCCCGACCAGGCCGATAACAATCCGGGGAATCCCCCCGTAGGCCCAGGCCGGGGAAAAATAGGGAACGATGTGCAGGGTCTTCACGCGGTTATTATTTTCGGCCCGATCAGGCCGAAGTTCTCCCCGGTCCTGATCTCTTGGCTAGGGTTTATCCAGCTCTTTGATCCGATTCAGTATTTCATCCCGAAGGGAAGAAAAAGGTTTGGCCTTGAGCGCCATCTGATAATGGTTTAAGGATTTTTTCGGATCGTCCTTAAAATATAGATCCCCCAAATGTTTATGAGCTACGAAATTTCCCGGATCCAACCGTAAGACTTCACTGAACCTACTAATCGCCAGGTCTTTTTGATTTTTAATGACCGCGATCACCCCCAGATCATTGAAAGCCTTTACATATTCAGGATCCAGGCTCAGGACCTTTTTAAAAGCCTCCTCGGCCTTTTCCAAATTTCCGATTTGGCCGTAACTGATCCCTAAATTTACCCAGCTGTCTAAATTATCGGGTTTGATCGCGAGAGAAGTTTCATATTCTTTAATCGCCTGCTCGTACTGACCGGAATTGCGGTAAGCGTCTCCCAAACCGTAATGGACGTCTCCCAATCCGTCACGGGCTCTCGGCGAATGAGGGGATTTTTGTAAGGCATCTTTAAACAGGGTGACCTCGCTTTCCCAAACCCGGTTTCTCTGAATCGTTGAATAAAGAAATACCAAGGTTAAGACCCCCGCGATAATCAGGGAAAAAATCTTCCAGAAAATTTTGCCGCCAGCTTCCCCGCGCTGGGAAATCATAGCCAAACCCATTCCTAATCCGAGGCAATAACATATCCCCGGCAGATAAGCCCGGTGTTCGCTCATCGCCTCGTTAAGCGGGATCAAAAAGTAGGGAGAAAGAATGATAAAGAAGGAAAAGGCGAGAAAGGAGATCCCGGGAAACCGGGAGCGCATCCGCCAGGCGAAGATGAGAATCGCCAGAATGGTGACGATGGAGACCAAGGTATAAAAGTCGGTCAAGGAGCCTCCCGGCGGATAATCATGGAAAAAATTCAGATTTATCGGCAGGATAAGAAGGCCCAGGTACTTCAGAGCAACCCGGGCCTGGGTTAAAAAATTGAGGTAAATGGCATTTAGGTTATGAGAAGCTTCCACCCTGAAAAAAATGATCAATCGAACTAGGCCCCCGAGTAATAATACCGCCCAGAACGGCCAATGATATTTCCAGAAGCGAGACCGGAGTCTCCCGGTCTTTTCCCCAAATAAATAATCATAGAGCAGAATGATGGCTGGGAGGGTGACTATCTCTTCTTTAGTCAGGAGACCCAGAAAGAAACCGATAAAAGCGGCGAGGTAGAAAATCTTGCGGGTTCGTTTATCCTCATTGCGGGCGAAAACAGTGAAGCAGAGGAAGGCCAGGAGATAAAAGAATGTGCTCAGCAATGAGGATCTGCTGGTTATATAAGTAACCGCTTCTGTAAATAAGGGATGAACGGCAAAGATCACAGCGGGGAAGAGGGCGGCCAGGAATCCAAAAGTTCGATTTTTTCCTTTTTCCTGAAAAAACAGATAGACCAGAAGAAAGAGGAGAGATACGTTGGCAATGTGGGTAACCAGGTTGAAGATGTGATAACCGAAGGGATTCAAGCCCCCCAGCCAATAATTGAAGGCGAAGCTGAAATTCAGAAGCGGCCGGGTAATATAAAAAAGGAAAATCCAGCGCAGGTTGGTAATATCCCGGATCGAATCATTATCTACTATTGTGAGGTAATCGTCATAAACAAAAGGACAATGCAGCGAATTGGCATAGCTCAAAAAAGACAGGATGGCAAAAAATATGAATACGGGAATGATCCGGATGAATTTCATTCGTAAAAGCCTGGAAATGTTTCGTTGAGCCCTTCGGCTTCGCCAGGACAAGCATCGGCTAAGGGCTTGTTTTTTAAGCTTTTCCGATTGAAAAAGGTATATTTTTTCGTATATTTCAATAAATTCTTGAGAGCGCCTGATGGTTATCGGGAAATATAATCCCGGGCCATCCTGTTTTGTCTTCCCATTGCATTTCCTTCGTTGCAGGGATTGATGACAAGGAAAAATTCTAACCGGCTTATATCAGAAAACAAGAGCGTTTTTCACAGAAGGGATACGAAAACTCCACAATATCCTGGTACGCAGAAAACCTGCCTCATTGGGGCGCGAACTGTGGATATTTCTTCAACCTAAAGATGAATGTTTCCTGATCGATGTGCTTGTAGGTCACTCCCTTGCTGATGAAGTTGCTTATCAGGTGCCAGTCCCAGGCGTAATCCGAGTAATGCAACTCGTCGTTGATGCAGTCACGAAATGTATTTCTGTGGAAGAGGATCTGCCCTAGATCGATTTTGCCTAAAGCCGGAGTCGGGTAATTGAGGAGTTGCGTGTCGTCCCAAAGACACGAACTGTAAACGAAACCTATGCTTGGATCAGATTCAAGACAATCGATAAGGGCGTCAAAATGATTCGGTAAATATCCGTTGTCGTCGTCGAGAAAGGCGATATATTTTCCGGTCGCTTTCTTTAGCCCGAATTCAGCCGGTGATATCCCAAAATTATTAGTTCTTTCTGACAGGTTGTATAGCAGAATCCGTTGATCGCAAGCGGCATCAATAATAACCTTGATTCTGGAAAAATCGTGCTCGGGAGGGTGATCGGCCACGATAACATGCTCGTAATCCTGGAAATTTAGGTTCCTGACCGACTTGATACATGCCTCGAGGCAATCAGATCTGTCATAAACTGTGGTGACAATGCTTAAAAGCGGGGAGGATGAATAGACGTGCTTCCTGGAAATACTCCGCCACCATTTAGGGCGCGGGTAATTCTTCCACGGTTTTGCTTTGACTACGGCCGTATTGACCCCTTGTTGAGGAAGCGCGGCAAAAAATTTATTCAAATCTTCGCGGGTCCATCCGTAGTGAAAACCCCAGCCGCGTGCGTGATCTAACGGGCCAAGCCCCGAACGAAGCTCAGCAAAGCGTTTTAAGGTATAGTCTATCCCGAGAATCTGATAGTTCAGGAGGAGAAGCTCGTCCCTGGCTGGCGCGATCACGCGTCCCTCCGGCTGGGCGACATGTCCTCCCGGTTTATAATTAATTTCCTTGATCTCGCTCGGCGAGAAGAGGATCAATTTGCAGTCGGTCGGATCGGGCAGTGCGCTCGTCCGCGTTTTGCATAGGTGCTCAGACGGTCTTGGAAACTCATCGCTCAACATTTGGTAGCCGAGAGCCGGGATCGCCGTAATTCCGGCTTCCAGGCATTTTGAGAGATAGCCGCCGAGATCGGGATGCATGAGATGCTCATCGATGTTGCAGACAATCACCCAATCAGCGCTTGGGCTTCCCCGAAATCCACGGCTTTCCTTCCAGCAGTTGTTGAAGAGATCAAGCTCCGAAAGAACAAAAGAATCGGGATACCGACGGACGAATCTTCTGACTTCAACTTTAGGATGGCCGATCAGGAGATCGAGTGAACCGTCGTTCGAGCCTTCATCATAGATCATGTATCGTTGCACGACACTGTCGTAATGTTTGAAAAAGAAACCAAGAAGGCGAACTTCGTTCCAGCACGTAGCATAGAGGTGAATGCGAGGACTACAGCGCGGAGATGGATCGCGGCCTTCCTTGCGTCCGTGCGCAAGGAAATGGGCGAGAGGATTGGCTTCGGATTCACGCACGTCAGCATAAGATTCGAGATAAAAGCTGCTGTCGAAATAAGGGTTCGGATCGCGGCCTTCCCTTGCCCCCCACATGATAAAATGGATCAGGGGATTGATTCCCGCTGCTGACACGTCGGGGTTTTGTTCGAGATAATAATGGGTTCGAAAATGCGGTGAAGGATCGCGCAGCTCAGAAGCACCGCGCCGAAGGTAGTGAAGGATCGGATCGGAGGTGACGTCGGGATAGCGTTCGAAGTAATAGCCGGAGTTGAAGAGGCCGCTGTTTAGGATGATATAACGATCGATATCTTTACCGAGCAGCGGAGCTTTCCGCAATAAGGCGCTGAGTCTCATTGTTAATATATCCCTACGGCAATCTTCAATCTTTCGCCAAAAAAATACTCCAACGGGCAATCCTAATATCTAAAATTCATGCCCTCCATGATGTCATTAAAGATTTTGTCAGCTTTGTCAGGAAGCCTGTCTTTGATACATTCATAATATCTGACTAAAGACATTGGTTTGCTTGAAACACCTAGATCTATATCCATTAAGGATTCTAGCCATTGGTTGGAGATATTGTACTTGACAACCATCGTGGCAAGCTTGCAGATATTGCGAATTCTGTTGTTGATAAGTGGTCCGAAATCGATAGCGGGTAATCCACTGTTTGTGTCCCCGGTGCATTCTTTATTAAGTGTATATGCGTTGTTGTTGATGTATTGCTCCAGGGTTGTATTAGGATAGATCTGCAACGGATAGCACGATGCAATGCTTCCGGCACCTATACGCTTCATCCCCTCAATTGTATCCAGGGCATCACCTACTGGGTCAGGAACCGGCAAGCCGATGATGCATTGAAGATTGATCTTGAACCCAAAAGCCGTGAGGTAATCATATGCTTCTTTGATTTTTGCTTCACTATCCCAGCCTCGCCCTAGAAGCTTGAGAGATTCCGGATGTATTGCTTGGACTCCCAATCCGACGACATTGACTGCTTTACGCATCAGCCCGAGAAGGTCAGGAGATGCTTTCAAAGCGTTTACGGACGTGGTTGACACATACATCGGTAGCCCGATCTCATCGATCCAACGCTGATAAAACACTTTCAGCCATTCATGGTCTCCGATAAACACATCATCATCTACCCACTCGATTTCTTCCGTACAGTCTTTAATGAATTTAGCCTCGCTTATGATATCGTCGATGTCGCGATGCTGCAAATGGCTGGTTGTTCTTCCGTAAAGTTTTCTTGTTACTTGCGAGGAAGATGCGCAGTACGTACAAGACCAGAAACATCCTGTAACCGAGAGAATGAATTTACGGTACCTGTTTCTGAAACGCGGTATGTCTCGAAAGTACTCGGCCCGCGCCGGACTTTTTAAATTCTCCGGTCTGGTCGGACCGGTCATCTGAATCCCAAGCTGGCCGAAGTCCATATTATGAACGGAACCAACGACGGTAATATCTCCGAGACTCTCCCCGCAATGGGTTGCGTGATGCCCTCCATAGATTGAGATGAAGTCAAATTTCTGTTTCAATAGGCTCTCGATGCGTTTGGCTTTGGAATAGAATATCGTCATGGGAGAAAAACACACATAATCGGGTTTGTACTTCGCAATATCGTTCACAGGATCGGTCATCTCGGCGTCGAAAAACCTAATCTCACCATGCTTATGGAGCTCTGTTCCTACGAATAGAAGCCCGTAGTTCTCTTCGTTACCGAAACTAACGAGAGCAAATTTCATCGTAACGGCCTACCTTGTCTGCGATGAACGACACCTGTTTGTCGGAAAGCCACCATCCTACAGGTATACAGACTTGCCTCTTCCAGAACTTTTCCAAACCCGGAAGACTGCGCTTGGAGCTCTTGAAAATGGGCTGCACATCGTTCCTATAGTGGACTGGGGAAGCTTCAATGCCACTCTCCTTCATGTACTCTATAAACATGTTTTTCTTCTCTACGAGGATAATGTACAGCCAATAGTCGTTCCGATGCGGCGTCGGAACCGTTTCCACGCAATTCAAGTCTGCAAATACACGATTGTAATATTGTGCGTGTCTGTTGGTCTTTAATACAATATTTCCAAGTTCGTAGAAGTTGGAAATTCCTATAGTAGCGGCGATATCATTCATATGGAACTTGTATCCCGCTTCATAAACGGGATCCGCGCTGCGCATGGTTTGTCCGGCGTCACGGTCTATGCCATACCATCTGAGCAGTTTCGCTCTCTCATAAACCTTCCTGCTCTTGGTGACGAGACAGCCGCCGTCGCCTGTGGTTAAGTATTTGATGGCTTGGAAAGAATAGCACTGCATCCCGCCAAGTCCTGGACCATTGAGATGGGCACAATCTTCTATCAGAGTCAGTCTTTTAACCCTGCATATCTCTTTAAGGGTGGGATCGCATAGATTTCCACCGTAGTGGACAGCCATCACCGCTACAGTGTTCCGAGTAATGCGTTTAGATACCGAAACTGGAACTATATTACCCGTCTCCGAGTCAACATCCGCCCATACGATTTTCCCTCCATTATGTAATATGGGTGTGTTGGTGGCAAGACATGTCATGGGAGTTGAGATGACCTCTTTTTTATTGACTCCAGTGATGTGCAATGCAAGGTGAAGGGCAGATGTTCCACTGTTGACTAAAACCACATACCCATCCAAATGATCGCTAAGGAGCTTCTCGAATTCTTTAACTTTTTTACCCTCTCCTATATAGCCAGAATAAAGGACCTTTCTCAGCTCACTAATGCAGGTCTTACTAATGAATGGTTTGAATAGTGGTATCATAATATTAATACTGAACTTTAACGATTAAGAAGCCTGAATTGATACAATTTGGCTACTTCATCGGCGCGGTCGTCGGCAAAGATTTTTCCTCCTTCTATTAATAACGCTCGATTGCAGAACTTTGAGATTACTTCAGGGTTATGGCTGATAAGAATTACGGTATGTCCGGCGGAGTGTAATTCTTCGAAATGCTGCTCGCACCGTTTCCTAAAAGCTGCGTCCCCAACCGAAAAAACCTCGTCGATCATTACAATTTCACGGACAGAACTGAAAGCAACTCCGTAAGCCAACCTGGCCATCATTCCAGCGGAATAGTATTTGAGCTTCAGTTTGGCGAACCGCTCCAGTTCGGTAAAGACTAAAATATTATTTACTGATCGTTTGGCTTCACGAAGAGTGGTTCCCATCAATGTTGCCGTTATTAATATATTATCGATTGCGTCCAGCTCGAAGTTCCAACCAACCCCTAACTCGAGAATAGCGGTAATCTGTCCATTGGCCTTAACTGAACCGGTATCGGGTTGGTAGATTCCTGAAAGGATTTTAAACAGGGTGCTTTTGCCGCTGCCATTTGCCCCCATGATCCCAAGCGATTCTCCCCGTTCAACATTGAATGAAATATCATCGAGCACTTTTAACTTTTCGGTGGCACGGGAGCGGATGATGTTCAAGATATATTCGCGAACCGTATCCCGCCTGACTGCCGGAATGATAAACGTTTTACTCAGGTTATGTACTTCTAATATTGCCATGGGTTCAGGTTATATTTTTTCGACGACTTTCGGGAGCAGAACCCGATAAATTATGATCCCGATTTCTAGGATAACAAGGGTCATCAGAATTAAAAGCAAATGACCACGCAAGGTGGGAATAGTGCCGTCAATAATTACCGAGCGCGAAAACTGAATAACCGGCGTAGGCGGCCAAATGTAAAGAAAGAAATGATACTTTTCGGGAATAATATTCAAAGGATATATAATGGGGGCAACAAAGAAACCGGCGTTAAGAATAACATCCCAGACTTGGTTTAAATCTCGGAAACGAATAAATAATACACTGGCTGAAAGTGAAAATCCCAGAACGATGAAAAATAAGCAAATCAAGTAGAAGATGAATAAACCGATCTGGATCAGCGCGAGAGAGTGCCCCCCGATGCTCAAAAAAATAAAAAGAAACACGGAAAATATACTCAGGGCGATCAGGGCGTTTGATCCGGCCGTGACAACTATAATCCAAAATGGGAATCGCAATCTCGTAATTAGATAACCTTTGCTAAAAAGGCTCATCAGCCCGGTCGAACTTGATTCGGAAAAAAAGTTCCAGATAAAAAGCCCTGCAATAAGATTTAGACTATAGTTGCCTTGCTGGAAAATAAAGGAAAAAACACAAAAGAGAGTAATAAACAAAAATATTGGTTTAAGCATGGTCCAAAGAAATCCCCAAGCGGACCCATGGAATCGAACCTTAAAATCGGTTCGGACTAGGGTCCAAATGGATCCTAAATAATCAAATTTATCCGATTTGTTAGTGAGTGAAATTGTCATTTTATCAATTCCAAGGTACGATTTGCCTGGAGATTTATTATTCATTTCAGAAAAATATGTAATCTGGAATAATTATTTTAAGAATATTATCAGGGCGCCTTATTTACCTTTAGCATACGGCGTTAATTTATGCAAAAGGAATGTATTTGAATGAGAATAGATTTCCAAGTTTTTAATTAAATTTGGAGAAAATAGATATTTCCACTTTGATAGGCTTTTAGGTTTAATATGCAGACGGAAAATCCAAAGCTTTGATTTTTTAATCCCATCTGGAATAAATTCATAACCTATCGGAATTCGGAGTAATTTGAGGAGTCCGGCACCGGCAATAGATAACAGGTCCAGGCTTGATAATGCCTTTTCCGGAACTTGACCAACCGGACAGGCTAAAGGATAATTGCACTTGGAAAGCCAATCACGCCGAATCAACAATGCTCCACCTCAGAATCACCAGATGACAATTCAAAATACCTTCAGACGCCACGGCTTCATCATCATTATGGTTATCTGCACCTTCATTGGGGCGTTTCTCCGTCTCTACCTGCTAAAGGATCAAGTACTACTTGACGACGAGTGGCATGGGCTTTTTTATGCTACGGCACATCCTTTCTTGTATCTGCTCCGTTACGTCACGCTCGATGCCAACTGTGCACCCTTGAATGCCTATGCTTGGGCACTGTTGCATTCCGTTGGATGGTCGGAGCTAACCCTTCGTCTGCCGTCGCTCATTCCCGGCCTGCTGGCCTTGGTAATTCTGCCGTTGCTGGTTCGAAGAATACATGGAACCATAGTGGCCTCCCTCTTTGCTGTCTTCTTCGCTTGCTCACCGTTTTTAACATTTTATAGCCGGATCTTCAGGCCCTATAGCGCCTTGGTATTTTTTGAGTTTACGGCTATTTATGCTGCTGGGATCTGGCTGCACACGGGGAAAGAACGATATCGCTTGGTATACCTACTGACTTCCACCGCGGCTCTATATTTTCACCCTGTGGCTGTGATCGGTATCATGACACCCTGGGCGGCAAGCTTCGGGCTTTGGCTTAGGAGCAAGGTGATCTTGAACGCTTCCCGCCCACCGGAATTACAACCTGATTCGCACAGCATCATCTTAACCGCGGCACTAGCCGCGGCCGTGGTCGTCGTAACCGTGCAGCCGGGAGTAGTTTTCGAACACATATCCCCGCAACATTCCGTCACCATCGAAACCTTGAAACAATCTCTGCTGATACTCTTTGGGACGACGAATTTGGCGGTGGCAAGCGCCTTGATGTTACTCTGCCTGGCGGGACTCGGTATCCTGTTAAAGCAAAGTATTTTTTGGGGGACACTTTTCGTGACCGCGGCTCTATTGCACTTTCTAATGATCGAAATTGGCAATTTCTGGTCGCTCGATGTGCCGATCGTCTTAGTGCGCTACCTGGCAATTCTCGTTCCCCTTAGTCATGTCTGCACGGCAATCGGGTTAAGTTTCTGTGTCGCCGCTCTCGCCAGGCTCTCTACCTTTCAACATCCGGCGACCCGCGTTTCGACGCTGGTCATGACAATCCTGATCGGTGGGTATTGGATGTCCACGAATCCGTTGAAATATGCTTATGCAGCGCCGAACAATTTCACCAATCATTCGGCTTTTATTGAGCAAGGTCGATTCGGCGGTTGGGATTTACTCTATCCTTCGAGATTCGCGCCGCGGTTCGCCTCCTTCGGCCCACCGCAAATTTCGGCATTCTATCGTAACCTGCCACCGCGAACGAGGCTACTGATCGAATATCCAATGCTGCTTGGCGACCACTACAATTATTATTACTTTTTTCAGCACCATCATCGCCGGCGGATCATCATCGGCTACACCGACAAGGTTGCCGAGATGCCGCCGACGCGTGATTGGATCAATCCGGATTTTTTCGTCAATCACGTGGCTCGCGCAGCCGAGGATGAAGGCAGCATACGATTTAGAAACATGGTGAATATTCTAGACGCTGAAGCAGTTCGACGCACTAATGCCGATTTCTTGATCTGCCATCGTGATTTGCTGGGGGAATTTCTGCCTAAGAGCGAACCGCACCTCTCGGCCCCGACTCCCGGCATCCAGGAATGTATCGAACATTCTTTCAAGCATTATGGAATTCCTGTGTTCGATGATGAAAACATCATTGTCTTCGACTTATCGAAATCGCCCTCGTCCACCTTTGGGCAGCAACAGGAATAAAACGCGAGTCGACCTGTGCAATTGACAGCGGAGACAAATCCCATGTCGCCGACAGGGTAAAATAATTGTTTTCGATTCCGATTAATTGTAATCCTTAAATAATTCCCTAATATTTTCCCAGTTTTCCCCGATAATAATCAGATATGCCTTGGCCCCAGAGTTTTGAGGCCTGGATTTTGGGCAGACGGGAATGAAAAAATATATATAAGAAATTTAAACTGATGATATACGAATCCCGGAGCAAACGAAGAACGGGGTTTTGGTATGGTTCATTCCGGTTAAAAAGGAGTAATTGGTTTCGGACTCCGTAATAAATTCTTAATGCTGGGTCGAGGTCGGTAATTGTACTCGAACCTTTATGTTCAACCGTAGCGGCCGGGACCAGAACGGTTTGAAACCCGGCTTTTTGCGCCCGCCGGCATAAATCGGCATCCTCAAAATAGAAAAAATAATCCTCGTCAAAACCTCCGATTTTTTCCATGACTTTTCTCTTAACGAGAAGGGCACAACCGCTCAGGGCATCAACCTCGATGGAGGTCCGAGACCGGAGATCGGGGCGGATTTGGGTTTGAGGTTTTCCATGTAATCGATGATAGAAGCGCCCGGTTTTCCAATTGCATTTCATACCTAATGATTCGATGATAAAACCAGGAAGACTGGTAAAGATAAGAGGACCCAGCATGCCAATATGAGGATTGTTCTGACCGGTTTTTACGAGTAAGGAGAGGGTGTCAGATTCTACCAAGGCGTCGTTATTTAGGAAGAAAAAATAATCCGGCTTTCTCTCGATGCTGGTTTTTATTCCCAGATTGCAACCGCCGGCGAAACCCAGGTTTTTAGGGGATTCGATGATCTCACTTCCAGGATGGTGGCGGCGGATTTCTTCCGCCGAATTATTCATGGAGCCATTATCAATAGTTAGGATATCCAGGTTCTTCCAGGACTGTTTGCGGAGAAAATCAAGACAAACAAGGGTATCCTGGCAATTATTATAGTTTAGAATGATGCATTGGATTTTCGGTTTTTCCATCAGGATCTATTTGCGATCAGGCGGGCATAAATTTCTTCGAGTTCCTGGGCATTTTGCTCGATGGTTTTGATCTGGGCCGGATAAGCGCGGAGGCGGGATAGGGTTTCGGGCCGGTTAAGCAAAAGCTCAATCTTTTTTTGTAAATCCAAGGCATTGTTGGGTTCGAAAAGCAAACCGTTTTTCCCATCTTCAATCAGTTCGGGGATACCTCCGATCCGAGAAGCGATTACCGGGACTTGAGCCAGGCTGGCTTCATGGATAACCAGGGGGGAATTTTCCATCCAGATGGAGGGGGTGATTAAAACATCGATTTCCGAGAAAATTTCACCGACTCGTTCGGGGGGAAAACCGCCCATGAATTTGATCCGAGGGTTTTCGCCCAGTTTTCGAAGCTCGGACGAGTAACCCTGATCACCGTGGTAGGGAACAAAGTCGCCAAAGATCTTCAGCTCCGCGGGTGCTTCCCGCAGGCGATTAAAGGCTTCAATGAGGATATGAATTCCTTTGGAAGGAATCAGGGCCCCAACGAATCCCAGCCTTAAATGTTTTGATTGCTCTCGTTTTAAGCCGGCGAATGGCTCCTTTGGCCAAAACTTTTTTAAAATAATTATATTTCTGGATTTTCGTGGAGAGGAGTTTCGTGCTTTTTCCCAGTATTAACTGTTCTCCTAGACAGGCATAGCAGTTTTCCCGGTTCGGACCTTCACAAAGGCTCAAGTCTTTCTTCAGCAACTGGCCTCTTTGACAGATCAGCCAGTAGTCGTGGAGAGTAAATACCGTGGGGATTTTTCTTCGAGACGTTTCTTTGACGAGGGTGGTGGAAAGGCAGGTTAAATGTTCAAAATGGACCAAGTCGGGCTTCCAATTATCTATCAGTTTGGCGTAAATGCCGTTGATTATCTGGTTTTTATATGTTAGTTCGAAACTGGTGCAATATTTAAAGGTGTTATTGATGGCAAATACCTGGAAGCCGTCATCCGAATGGGAGGAGGTGAGGTACTCTTTTTGGGCGGGATTATTCACCCGGGTGAGCACCAGGACTTCAGCTCCCTTTTTCGCCAGGGCCAAGGCCAGATTGCGGGTGTAGATTTCCGACCCTCCGATTGACTGGGGGGGAAAAGCATGGATTATTTGCAAAATTTTCATGACTTAGCCAGGGCTTAAACTGAACGTTTCAGAGGAGTGGCATCAAATCTCTCTCCGATTTTCAGTGATATTATTTTTAGCAGAGGACGAAATTGACGAGGGAGGGTATTTTCAGGTTCCTGGGAAATTATTCCCAGAAATCCTCCCACCACCAGGCAAATTATTAAAAACGGGGCATATCCGAGCCATTTTAAATTTTTTCTTTTTTTAATGTTTTGGTTCAGGGCGATTTTCCAATAAGCGACCGTTCCTGAGAGAAGGGAACGAAAAACGGAATGGAAATCCGGATAGAGTTTTATGCCAAAAAGCCCGGCGACCAAACGTTGGTCAAGGTAGCTTCGTTTGAACCAATACCGAAGCCCGGATTTATGGGAATGGATTACGGGGGCATCCCCTCGGTAAACGATTTTATACCCGTTTTCTAAAATGGTTTTGGCCCAGATCAAATCTTCACCATAGGAAGCATCAGGGAAAGGGTATTTTTCTAATAATTTCATACGCCGAGCCGAGTTAACATCATCGAATGTGCAACGCTTGAGTTTTTCCCAGGGAGAAAGCTTGTCGAAATCCTGGGGGTTTTGTATCGAGACGACTTTCTTGCCCTCCTCAAAAGTAATCCAATGGCGAAGCTGGTAGTCTCTGAAGGGATCGCAGTCCTCCCGAGGGATTTGCCGCCCAAAGACACCCGCAACCTGGGGGTCGAGGAAGAAGTCCTCCACGAGATGGCTGAGCCAGAATTGACTGATCGGCTGGGCGTCAGAAACAATGGTAACGAGGATTTCACCCTGGCATCGATCGGCTCCGTATTGGCGGGTTCTTCCATGGCGGAATTCCCGAGGGGGTATTTGATAAATTCTAACTGGGAAGTTATGTAAAATACTTAAAGTGTTGTCAGTTGAACCGGAGTCAACTACTACGATTTCAAACGGATATGAAATCTTCTGGCTTAAAATCTGGCGGAGACAGACTTCGATGTATTTTCCATCGTTTTTGGTGAGAATAAGAATGGAGATAAGTCCGGGCTGCATTTATAAAGAATGGTAAATCTGCTCAAGCTCTTGAGCATTTTGGGCGATGGATTTTATGGTTTTCATATTTTGTTTGAAGGTATTAAGTAATTCGGGGTTTTCGACCAGCTGGATTATTTTCCTTTTTAAATCTTGAGTATCATCCGGGTTAAATAAAAAACCGTTCCGGCCATCTTCCACGAGTTCGGGTATTCCTCCCAATCGAGAGGCGACGACCGGAACCTTGAGCATCTGGGCTTCGTGGATAGTCAAGGGGGAATTCTCTAGCCAAATTGAGGGAACCACCAGCACGTCAATTTCGGAAAGGATTTTATTAATGTTGAAATTTTCAAATTTGCTTTTAAAATAAATGTTTTTTCCCTTGGCTGATCGCATAAGCCTTCTCGAATAGTCCGGGAAAACCTCTGGATCGCCGTAGATAACCAGCTCGCATTTTTCCGGGGGAATTTCGTTAAAGGCATTGATCAGGAGATGAACACCTTTGTGCTCTACCAAGGTGCCGATGAAGCCAAATCTCATTTTGTTTCTTTGTTTGTTGTGAAAAGGTTGGCGGGGGACAAATCCATTATCGGAATGAATAATTTTATCCGGTGAGATTCCGAATTGGATAAACTGCTCTCGATAGTATTTTGAGGGAGAAATGACGAGGGTTGCCTCTTGGCAACGGGCTTTAGTAAATTCCAATCGGTCAGAAATATTTAAGTAAAAATCATGCTGATGATATTGAGAAAGCAATTTTTTTAATTTTCGATAAAACCAATTTGTTACGCCGGGAGCTTTTATTCTCATTCGGTTTAGTATTTGAGAAATTTTAAGCATCAATTTTTCTCCCGGGATTCGAATGGCGGTATGCCAGCCCGCGTCTATAATTGGAACATTAAAAGGAGATGCCAGAAAGCATCTGGCGCATCTTTGTGGATTGATTTCATAACATATTCCATGATCAGGGTTGAACCGCTGCCCCCCCCTTGGGCACATAAGCCAAAAATCATGCAAGGTGATAACTGTCGGTATTTCATATTTTCTGCTTATTTGAAGAAAATTAGTCGATAAGTTCATAAGATGTTGAAGGTGGATCACATTTGGCTTAAATGTTTGAATTGTTTCCTTGAAAATTTCATTTATACTGAAATTATTATATGTTTCCTCGAAACTTTTAAAAAAATGATTGTTAGTTATTTCTATACAGGACAAACCATCATACTCTATTTTCCTAACCGAATATTGCTTCTTGGAAATATCGTATTCAGAAAAAAGCAACGTAACCTCATTATTTTTAATTAATTCTTTACAAAGATAATAAGTATAGAGTTCCGAGCCGGCATAATGGCGGGGAAGAAAATCATGAATGGTCATTAGTATTTTCATCGCCGCGAATATAATAGGGTAATAATTAATCTGAGATTGATGAAAGACAATGATAAACCATGGTCGAATTTGAGTATTTTTCTTTGAAATTTCGGATAGTTAGATTTATTATCAGACTTCGGTAGTCATATATGTTTTTTAGCATTGTATATATTGTAACTGTGGGAAGGCAGATAATTCAATCAGCTAATATTCAGTAATAAGTGGAGGAAATAATGAGCGGGTTGGTTGAAAAAAAGGAATTTAAGAGCTACGACGGGCATCAGATCGCCTATTTCACGGCCGGGGAGGGGTTTCCGGTGGTGCTGGCCAACGGGTTGGGCGGGAACTGGTTCGCCTGGAAATATTTCATCGAACGCTTTCGTTCCCGCTTCCGGATTATTACCTGGGATTACCGGGGCCTTTATAACACCGCCTTGCCCGAGGACCTGGAAAGCCTGCGGATGGAAAACCAGACCCGGGACCTGGAGATATTGCTGGAGGTTGAAAAGATCGAGAAGGAGGTCATCATCGGCTGGAACATGGGGGTCCAGATCGTTTTCGAGCTTTAGCGGAGGCACCCGGAA
>JAPLJI010000177.1 GCA_026388655.1 Pseudomonadota bacterium | reverse complement strand
TCCTGGAAATCAGCGCCCGCGAGCAGAGGAGGATCGGCCAGGACCTGCACGACGGTTTGAGCCAGCACCTCACCGCCATTTCTTTCATGAACAAGTCCCTGGAGAACAAGCTCGCCGCCAAGTCCCCCGCGGAAGCCAAGGAAGCGGCCAAGATTTCCCAGCTGGTCAGCCAGGCCATCTCCCAGACCCGCAGCCTGGCCCGGGGGCTCTACCCGGTTGAACTCCGGGCTGAAGGACTGATGTCCTCGCTCAAACAGCTTTCGATCAACCAGGAAAACCTGTTCGGGATTTCCTGCCTTTTCCAATGCAACAAGCGCATTCTGATTGACGACAACATTGTCTCCACCAACCTCTATTACATCGCCCAGGAAGCGGTTAGCAACGCTATCAAACACGGGAAAGCCAAGCGGATTAAGATCCGCCTCTCGGAGGTAAAAAATAAAATTACCATGACCGTGAGCGACAACGGCGCGGGCATTCCTAAAAACCTGAAGGTGAACGGGGGATTGGGATTACAGATTATGGATTACCGGGCCAAGATGATCGGGGCTTCCTTGGGTGTCCAGGCGGGACGGAAGGGCGGGACCTTGGTGACCTGCTCGCTCCACGCCCCGCAGAAAAGCTTACATTAGCTAAAAAGCATAGGGCACGGAGCATGGCGCCGGGTGTTTAACCCAACATCCGACATTCTGACACTGCGCTCCGCGCAGATGTCATTCTGAGCCTCTGGCGAAGAATCTCGCCTTTCGGCTTGAAGGCTTCCTGATTTTTAGGCTCTTAGCGCTCTGCGCTTTGCCTTGACCTTGCCCTACAGGATGCCAAGCCAGGCGGGACGCCCGGCCTCCTTCTTTCTAACCACCTAACCACCACGCAGCCTAAAGGCTGCGGCTACCGCCTTTGCTCTTTGCGCTTTGCGCTTTGCTCTTTGCGCTTTGCCCTTTGCGCTTTGCGATATTAGACCGCTTCAATCGTTGACGGCGGCTTCCGGGTGATGTTGTAAACTACGCTCACCACCCCCGGGACCTCGGAAGTAATCCGATCGGCAAGCTTTTCCAAAACCGGGTAAGGCAGGCGGGTGGGGCTGCCGGTCACCGCGTCCTCGCTGTCCCAGCAACGGACCTCGACCTGGAGGCCGAAATCCCTTTTTCCTCCCCGCACGCCGGTGACCAGGTCATGGTGCAGGATCGCCAGGTACTGGAAACATTTGACCCCGGCCAGTTCCTCCTCCACGATCCGGGTGGCTTTCCGGACGGTCTTGACCCGGTCGGGGGTCACCTCCCCGATCACCCGGGCCGCCAGGGCCGGGCCCGGGAAGGGCGGGCGGTTGTAGATCTCGGCCGGCAGACCCAGGGCCTTGGCCACCTTGCGGACGGCCGGCTTGCGCAGATCCTTCAGCGGTTCCAGCACCTTGTATCCGTAAACCTTCTCGGTATCGATCCCGAGCTGGACCAGGATATTGTGCTGGCGCTTGACCCCGGCCACGGTTTCCTCAATGTCGGTGTAATTGGTCCCGTGCATGAGGAAGCGGGCCGCGCTTTTCTTCACCAGCGGCCCGAAGACATCTTTATAGAATGCCTGGGTAATGGCTTCCCGTTTTTCCTCCGGGTCGGTCAACCCTTTCAGGCCCCGGAAACCGGAACCAGCCGACGATCTGCTTGGCCTCGCCTTCCCGCATGATTCCGTTTTCGATGAAATAGGTTTTCAGCCTGTCCCCCAGGGCCCGGTGGCCGAGCATGGTCACGGCCGAAGAGTCCACCCCGCCGGAAAGGGCGTTGATCGCCAGTCCGCTTTCAACCGTGGAGACGATTTCCCTGATTTTTTCCTCAATGAATATTTTCGGGTTCAGTTTTCCCATGGTGAGTTCTTTAACTTCCATCTGCGCTCCCCCTTTCTTCGCAATCAGTCTTTTTGAATCCGGTGTAGGAATGCAGTTTCCTGTATCGCAAAAAAGTTGTCAAGCATCTCTGGTCCACTGATAGCATAGGGCAAGGGCATGGAGTTAAGAACGTTAGGGGCGTTAAGATCGCTAGTATCGTTGAGTTCGTAATGGTGTCATCCTGAACACATTCGCTTTGCTCAGTGTAAACTCCGTGAAGGATCTCGATTCTTCTGGTTTCTTTAGTTTCTCTGGTTTCTTCAGTTTCTTTGGTTTCTTCAGTTTCTTTGGTTTCTTCAGTTTCTTTGGTTTCTTCAGTTTCTTTGGTTTCTTTGGTTTCTTTGGTTTTCGAAAACCCTGGGGGTGGGTTCTCGCGACTCGCACTCTTTTTAGACCAGACACCAATAATCTCGAGGAACCTTCGAAGTTCTCTAGAGAAGGCGAGGCCCTGACTGCCCCGGAGGGGCGGGCCCGCCGCCCGGGATTACGTGATCGCGGGTATTGTGCGGGGAGCGAAACCCACCCCCAAAAAAGAAAATAACGGCAGCAAGTTGCAATTAACCGGTGACTAGAGACCAAAGACTGGTTTTTAATTTTAAACTTTCCTAAACTTGTCCAAGATAAAAAACTCTTACGATATGAAAAAGACTTACCTTCCATTATTTCTTGCCCTCCTGCCACTTCTGGCCTCCTGCTCCGGTTCGAAAACCTGCAACGTCAAGGCCCTGATAACCAGCCTGGAACCCGGGTCGGTTACCGAAGTCATGGTCCCGATGCGGGATTGCGTTCGGCTGGCCACGGATGTCTACCTGCCCTCCGGAACCGGCCCCTTCCCGGCCATCCTCATCCGCCTGCCCTACGGTAAAAGCGGAGCCGGTCTCAGCGGGTCCGTGGCGGTGATGCTGGCCAACCTGTTCCGGGGCGAGGGGTACGCGATGATCGTGCAGGACGTCCGGGGGCGTTTCCGAAGCGAAGGAGATTGGTATCCGCTCAAATACGAGGTGGATGACGGGATCGACACCGTCCGCTGGACGGAAAGCCAGCCTTGGTTTGACGGCCACCTGGGCATGGCCGGGGGATCATACTTCGGCTTCACCCAGCTGGCCGTGTCCTATCAGAAACCCTCCAGCCTGAAGGCGATCGCCCCGCTGATCACCCCCGGGAGCGCCTATGCCTTGCTTTATCATCACGGCCTGCCCCGGGCCGATATCACGGTTAATTGGGCCCTCTCGATGCGGGAAAAAGACCAGGAAGCGGTGGTGCCGGAATCCGCCTTTCTCTCCGCCGCGACCCACTGGCCGTTGATCGAGGGAGACGATATATCCGGCGGGGACCTCCCCTGGCTGGATGACTGGCTCCGGCACCCTCTGGATGACGGCTACTACGACCGTTATCTTCCTAAAAACGCCATTGAACTTACCGGGGTTCCGATGTTCATGGCTTCCGGATGGTTTGATCCTTTCGAGGAGACCCAGCTGGATGATTTTGAGCGGGCCCAGGCGCGGGCGGAGGCGAACGGGCTGGATCGGATCATCATCGGTCCCTGGACCCACTCCCTGGGATTCGGGGAAAACCACGATCTCGAGTTCCCCCACGGAAGCAACTTCCCGGCTTTTTACCAGCTAATGATGGACTGGTTTGCCGCCTTTTTAAAAGGCAGCGCCCTGCCCATCGACTGGGGGCCGGTTAAAATTTACGATCCCGGGAAAGATGCCTGGCTGGACCGGCCCGCGCTCTGGTCCCCCGGCCGGTCGGCTTTCCGTCTTTACCTCGCGGGGACGCAGGCATCCACTGTCTGTGGAACCCCGGGCCGGCTGGAAACCTCTCAACCGGCCGCGTCCTCAGCTATCAGTTACACGTATGACCCTCTGAATCCGATCCTCAACCGGGGGGGAAATCTCCTGATCCCGGAAAGGGCGGGCTGTCGTGAACAGCCTGACCTCTGCGGGCGGGGTGATATCGCTATCTTTGAATCGGGTTCTTTCGCGGAAGGGATTACCTGGGAGGGAAGGGCCATCTTGAACCTGCCGGTCTCCTCCTCCGCCCCGGATACCGCCTTTATCGCCCGGGTATCTCTCGTCCGCCCCGGCGGCAAGATTTATAACCTCCGCGAAGGCGTGATGACCCTTTCCCACCGGGAAGGAGATGATAAGTTGGCGCCCTATACCCCTGGGGAGGTGGTAAACCTGAAAATCGAATTTCCCCCGCTTCTCTGGACATTAAAACCCGGGGAAGCCCTGCGCCTGGAAATCATGAGTTCCAGTTTGCCGGCTGTGGTCCAGCATCCCAATGTTGGCCATGACTGGTTCCTGACCGCAGCCCCCCTCCCCGCCGAGCAAACCCTGCATTTCTCCCCGAAAAACCCGGCGTATCTGGAAATACCAGCAGTACAATAAAGCAGGAGATAGAAGATTGGAGATAGGGGTAAGACTGCCCCTATTTTGGAGTACCTTAGCTTGCTAATGCGGTCTTTCTTTGGAGCGCATCAGCTTCTGATGCTCCGCTCCGCGCAGTTGTCATCCTGATCCCGCCTCTGGCGGGAGAAGGATCTCGCTTTTTCTGGTCTGTCTGGTGCTCTGAAATAGCAAGCTATTTCACTCCATAACATTCTTTTTCTTCTTTGGTTTTTAGAAGCCCTGGGGGTGGGTTCTCGCGACCCCCACGCCTCTGGCGGGGCACGCAAACTCCTTAATGCCGATTGTCTGAGTCTTATATGGAGTGCATCAGCTTGCTGATGCTGCAATCATCAAAGGTGTCATCCTGAACAAAGTGAAGGATCTCTCTTTTGTCTTTTTGCTCTTAGGCTTTTTGCTTTTGCGCCCAGCCCTATGCCCTTTGCCTACTTCACCCTGCTCCTTATTGCCCTGACGACGAAAACCAGGGTGATCAAAAAGATCGGCCCGTCCGAGAGCAGGGCGGAGACCAGGTATCCGGCCGACCGGAGCCCGGTAGCAAAGGAAAGAAGAAAAAACAGCGTGGAAGTGAACTTGCAGATCAAAACCGCGATCACGCAATGAAAATTCCGACGAATATCCCGGGAAGCGACGAAAGACAGGTAAGTGATCGTAGCCATCAGGGATACAGTCAAGGAATACCAGAAACGCTCCGCGGGATAAGGCAAGGAAATGTAGTTGCCTCCGGAGAGCAGGTGGCTGAATCGGTTCAGGAATTCGGTAAAAATCTGGGGGGAAATGATAAAAAATAATCCCATCAGGCCGAAGAGAACGGACCACAGGCGCATCAGCCCGGCCAGTTGCTTCTCCTCGCGGGTCAGTAAATCGCCGGTTGCTGGTTCAGATATTTTCTTGTCCATTTAACCAGCAGATTAAAACCAAACCCCTTTCAAGTCAAAGCATGTCTGCAAATACCGGCTTCAAATTCCATATTGCTCGTAATCCCTGTGGTTAAAATTACCGTAACTCAGACGTTAAAAGACGGGAAAATTTTAAAGATTCTAATAAATTGTTATAATTTTAAATATACGGCCGGGGTGGTGGAAACGGTAGACACAAGGGACTTAAAATTCTTTATGCTGTGATCCACTAACCATTCAACTTTCTTGGTAAATTCTTAATTCCCCACAAGCATATTGACCAGGCCGGAAAGAAAATTCCTATCAACATCTGAACGGGAATGGCCTAAAGCCGGGCAATTAGCGAAGTTTATTCATATGATAAAACAGCGATTACAGGTCTTGTGATAGCTGTATCGATGGTGATTGCATCCAAACCATAACCATCGGACCGCCGGACCGCCTGATTCTTATAACGCTTCCAGAAGAAAACTTTGATCTCCGACTACGTCTTGTATCGAGACCCATGAACCATGGACAAGGTAAGGCCGATAATCATCTTTCCCATGGGAATCCTGAGCATGCTCATCGCGCCCTTCATCGAAACTTGTCCCGCTTTCATGACGCCCATCATTGACCGAATCAGGTCGAAATGCTCATTCACATAGATAACCTTGAGCTTGCGGTCTTTTTCCTTGCGTCGCTCGAAGTAACTTTTCAATTCGCGTATCGCACAGGGACCATTGACAAAGAATGGGCCCTGATATTTATCCAGTTCAGCGGTGTCGTGGCCTTTTCCCACAACGGCCACAAAGGGCTTGCTCTTCGCGCTGGTCGTGATGTACTTGGTCCAGAACTCGACGTATCCGCACCCTGCAACGCAACAACGTTCTTTGCCCCCGATAAAGACCACGCCTTTCGAAGCCTGCATCGGGACCTGGGCGAGCTGGTTGTTCAAGTTCCTTTTCTTCTTCTCGACAAGTGAACGGTCCGGAATGACTTCAATCTCATCATACAAACACGTTCCCAGCCCCTGCTCATGGGCAATTTTCAAGTGCCCTATTTCCCGACCGTCAAAACCCATCAACCTTGCCCCCACGCTGTCGACGGCCACGGCATCGGTTCCGGCCAGGAGGAGGTCGTATTTTATAGCCCAGTCCGGCGTATAGGCGAAGTTGCCGTGATTGGTTACGGTAGTCGCTTCCACCAGGTTGAAATCGGGCTTAAACATTCTGTAAATTTCAACGACCTTTTCATGGATCATGTGGTGATTGTAGGCCTTTTCCTTGTTGTAGAGCAGGCCGTGTTGATTCTTCAGGCAAGCCGTCATCTGGGCTTGGATGTGGCATTTGAGTTTTGGAATATTGATATAGGTATTCTCATTCTTGTGAAGAATCAGTTTCTCATGCAGGATTCTTGGAATCGGCACAGGATAGTCCAATGCCTTTCCCCGGAAATCCAAATCGACAGACGGCTGCTCGTCCAGGTACAGGGGTATGGCCCCCAGTTTCTTAATCCGTTTCGCAAGATCTCCCATCATATAAACAACACGAGTAGTAAAGCCGACGGCAGCACTGTCAAAGACGTAAATCTTCTTCGGCTGGGGTCGTGCCTCCTTGACCAGAGCGACCGTCTCCAGGATCACATCGATGTCCGTCATGGCCGTCAAGTCCGGCATGAGCGCATTGATCTTGATGAAGACCTCCCCCTTGCAAATACGGTCGATCCCCCCAAAGGCATCAAAGCATTTTCGGATTGCTTCCCTGAGATTCCCTCGGATTTCCGTAACGCATACAGTGGCTTTCATGGTCACCTCCTCTTATTTTATTTAGACGGTATTACTCCAAAATTAAAAAAAGAAACATATTTGTCGGCAGCGGAAAAAGACAGGGGAAAATATCATAAAACAAATAATTTATCAAATTAATAATTCACCAAAACTATTCAGTCAAATAATCTTTTGAGCTAAAACTCAAAAAATTTAGCTTGCAATCAGACAATATATAATATATAGATATAACGTCCCCGGCAAGTGATTCCACGTTCGGGGAAATCATTGATGAAAGCTTGGGTGCAGATCTTGTTTTATGGTCCTTATCCCGTATACAAGGGCCTTGTGCCCTCCCGGCAAAAGTACACCAAGCCGGTAACTTTTCTCGGCCTGGGCATACATAAAACAATACGGGACCTTACCTGGGAAAAACTCCGCTTTATCATGCCCGATGATCACATGCATCACAAGAAGAACAGGCGTTACGATCTCCCGTACAAGGACGTTAAAAGTATCCTGCTTAATTTAATAATGATACCCCTGACAAAAATACCTGCGGTGAGAAAAGAGATCACCAAGAACATGAACGAAGCAATGATAAAACCCTGCCAGAAAATTATACAGAAACGCTAGATTTCGGGAGGTAGTTCATGAGAACTATAAAAGACAGGGTTGTCCTGGTCACGGGCGCCGCAAGCGGTATCGGACAGGCACTCGCGGTGCAGTTTGCGAAAGAGGGCGCAAACCTTGTAATAACAGATATAAATAAAGACACCCTCATGGCAACAGTAGAGCAGGTAAAATCTTTAGGAAGGGAGGTCTTGCCGGTAATAGCTGACATCGGCAATAGAAACGATGTAGAAAGGCTGTGCAGAGTCGCTATAGAAAATCATAAACGGGTTGATATTCTGGTGAACAATGCCGGCGTTGCCCTTTATGCCGATTTTGCGGATACCGATCTCTCCGACTGGGAATGGCTGATGGGAGTGGATTTCTGGGGACCTGTTTATGCATTGCACTATCTTGTTCCGGGCATGATTGAACGCAAAAGCGGACACATTGTCAATTTATCTTCATGGATGGGACTGCTCGGGCAACCGAGCAACAGCGCATATTCTGCGGCGAAGTTCGGCATTATGGGCCTTTCCGAGGCGCTTCGCGTTGAACTCAACAGATATAATATCGGCGTAACCGTAGTATGTCCCGGGGTTGTTCAGACAAATATTTTTAAATCTTTGAAGATAAAGGGATTCCGATCCGGGGTTAGAAACATGCCGGCTTTTCTGGGATTATCACCGGAAAGAATATCAAAAAGAATTATACATGCGGTAAAGCGAAACCGGAGCATGGTTATTACCGGGCTCGGCAGGTCTGCTTACGCCCTAAAACGCATTTCTCCCCGGGCTGCACGGATTATCGGTTATGGCGGGGCGTGGGCATATTCAAAATTTAGAGAGGATCGGTAATTACGTTTAATTTTCTGACTGACAAAGTCATATAGTAAACTTTGAAATTTTTCAATAATTAAATATTTTTTTTCGAAAGCAGCGCTCACTTACAAGAAGCTATATAAAAATCTGGAGGCTAATATGTCAGACAAAAGTCTTGAGAAAAGAATCAAGATGCTTGAGGATATCGAAAATATTAAAAAGCTCATATTTAACTACACCTACTGGCTGGACTACGGCGAAGTGGATAAGGTAATTGAATGCTTTACAGAAGATGCTGTCATGGATGTCAGGGTGAGAGGCGAGGTTAAAGAGGGTGAGGGTAACTTTGCGTTTGAGTGTAATGGTAAAGAAGAAATAGAAAGTTTTTATCGTCTCATGGTTCATAAAAAAGATCTCTTCTCAGCATCACACCTTATTCTAAATCCGGTTATTGATATCGATGGAGACAGAGCAACAGGGATATTCTATCTTCTGGAGACAAGCTGTATAGCAAGGGCAATGTGGGGCCACGGCAGGTATGATATGGAATTTGTAAGGGTTGAAAATAAATGGAAGATAAGCCATTTCGGCTTTTTGTGGAATTTCCATTCGCCCTATAGCGAGGGGTGGGACAAGACGCGCATGGCCATAATATAGAATCCAGCTAATAGGACCAGAGCTTGTTCCTTGCTTTTTGAAGGACACCGGCGGGGTCAGCCCTTGACATTTGACATTTCCGGCTCGGGCATCAAATTTTAGGGATGAAATTGAAATGAGGGCTTGTGTGATCTAGGGGGAGACGGTCTGCTTATTGCTTTTCTAAATTTCAGATAAAGATTACCGATATTGGAAATCTGTAAGTTCCTATTGAATCACTCCCGCAATTCGAATAAATTTGAAACTGCCCATAAGGCACTGCCGGGGTGGTGGAAACGGTAGACACAAGGGACTTAAAATCCCTTTCCGCGCAAGTGGAGTACGGGTTCGATTCCCGTCCCCGGCATATTTCCCAAAACGGGAAATAAAAAGTTTCGAGTTTGTAGTTTCGGGTTTCTGGTGAGGAAATCTATTTTGATCTTCATTTTCTTTCCCGTTTTTATCTTCTCACTTTTCACCTTTTTCCTTTCACCCTTGACCTTCCACCTTTCACCTGTTTTTGCGGGGTTTATGGATCAGTTCGCCCAAAAAGACGACATCGGCCCGGTCAAGGTTCCGAATCGCGGGAAAAGCCGGGTCCTGGTAATCCCGGTGGACTTCGCCCTCCCCGGTCTTCCGCCCCAGAATGTCGAGCACCTGAAACGCTTCTTCGGGCCCATTCGGGAGGACGTCCCCACCTTTGCCGGATATTTCCGGGACAATTCCCGGGGTCTTTTCGAGGTCGAGGCTCAGGTCCTGGACCCGATTACCCTTTATTCCTGCCCCCTCCCCGGCCTTGACCTCTCGAGCTGCCGGGTCACCTCCCCGGCCGGGATCACCTCTGTCTGGCTCCCGATTGTGGAAAAAAGAATACGCGATCTGAAAAAGTATAATTTTGACCTCTCCCGTTTCGACCTGAACGGCCCCGCCGGCCTCCCGGACGGCTGGATCGACGGGTTGCTCTTCACCCAGAACGGGATCTCGGCGGAAGCCACCTTTCCCCTTTCCCTGCTGGCCCCCGAAATCATCACCGGACCCGTCCGGATCAACGCGGTCACGATCGTGGACAACTCCCTCCCGCCCGATGGAGACTACACCCGGAATGACGCGGCCCTCCTTCATGGGTTTGGCCATCTTCTGGGCTTCGCCGAACTTTCCGATCCCGACCGGAGCTCTTACGGCCTGCTCTATTCGCTGATGGGCGCTTATTGCAGTGATGAAAATATTTGCGATATCCCCCTCCTGGACGCTGACAGCCGCCTCGCGGTCGGTTGGGCCGAGGAGTATTTAATCCAGGGAGCGGAGGAGGTCAGGATCCCTCCCGCTCCGGAGGGAAGATACATTTTCCGCCTGGGTGATGGCTCCGGGTATTTCCTGGTGGAGAACCGGGGACGGCTCCCGCTCTGGGACCGCCGGATCGAGTCCCGGGGCCTCGCGGTTTACCGGGTGGCTCAGCAAATGCTCCCCCGGGAAGGTGAATCCGATTCCTTCCCGGAATGGATTTCCGGGGGAGTCAACCGGGATGAAAATCATCCCCTGATCATGAACATCCCTGCCGACGGCAATTTCGATTTCCTGACCCGGCAGAGCTGGCTGGATCCCCGCGACCTATTCCAGACCGGCGACCGCCTGGGTCCCTCCCAGCTCTTTCTCTTCACCGAGCTCATCTCTCCTTTCGGAACGACCGAAATCGCCATCTCCGATATCGACTCGAAAACCTATGCCCCCTGGATTCGAGCCCGGCTGCAAAACGGCTCCGGCGAGGAACCTTCTCCGCGAACCGAGGGTTGCCAGAACTTCCCGGCCGGGGCCGATCAGCCAGCCATACTGCTGATTGTTTTACTGGGATTGATTAAGCTGGGACGCAGGAGCGCTAAACGCCAGTAAGCAGAAAACAGAAAAAACCGAGATCCTTCGCCTACAGCTCAGGATGACTGCATCAGCCCTTCGACTGGGCTCAGGATAAACAAGCCGATGCGCTCCAAATAAAAAAGCCCGATGAATCGGGCAACTACGAAGTATTAAGATTTTCCTTGACGGCGGTCGGCGGTCGATTATAGGGAGTGTCTTAGGACTTCGTCCGGGCCACGGCCTTGAGCTTGACCTTGCCTTCTTCAACCGCGACCTTGAATTCCACTTCGCTGTCGGGGGCGCGGGAAAATAGTTCCTGCAGTCTTTTCTCAATCGTGGTTTTAAACCGGGAAAAATCCGGCCCCGCCCCTTCCCCGGTCTTCTTCCGGGCGGCGGTAAAATCCTCGAAGACCTTCCGGGCCTTGGCCTCGAGCTCTTTCTCCTCCAGGGATCGGAAAACGAAACCCTCCGGCCGGGGTGGCGGAGGCGCCGCCGCCGCGGCCACCGGGGGCGTCTGGGCGGCTTTCCGGGCGGAAAGCTTGGCCTTGTTCTCATCCCGAATCCGCACCATCCGGTCCCAGAAGTTCTTCAGGGAGTTGAATTTCGCAATCAGCGAATTGTATTTGAAACGGAGGGAGGAATTGGTGATCTCCGAAGCGGTATGGCCGCGGATCCACTTGCCGAGATCCTCCCGGCCTTTTACCGGCTCAAGCTTAAGGATCCCGGCCAGGAAGAGATCGTAATCCTTTTTCAGGATATTGATCCGGTCTTCTAAGCTTTTTACGTCTTCTTCCTTCAGCATGTCTCAAAACCCGGAACGGGCTGAAAATCCGGAAGGCTAGAAACGATACCCCACCCCCATGTAGAGGGCGTCATCGGTGAAGTTGTGCATTTCGGCGGTAAAAAAGACCATGGGGGTAACCGAGTAATCCATCCCGATCACGATCCCGACCTTTTGATCCGCGTGGGCGCCGTTTTGCAGCTGGGCGTATTTCGGACCGGCGTAAATATTCCAGTTGTTCTCCTGGTGCGAGAGGATCCCGGAAAACTGGTAGGCGAAAAAGCGGTGGCTTTCATCGCCCACGGTCGAAGGAAAGGTTAAAAACTGGCCGTCGAGATAGAGATTTATGTATTGGTTATGGTTGATAATGAAGATCTTGGTTCCTCCGCCCGCGAGCAGACCCAGGGCCCCGTCTACCCCGCCCTGGTGGAAATCGGCCGCGCCGATATCCGCGTAAAAAGCGATCCGGTCATAAATTTTAAAGGTGGGACGGAGAAAAAACCGCAGAGAGGTCAACGACCCGCTGTCTCCGCTCATCTCCCGCTTGGTCAAGCCGAAAACCGGCTCGATTGAAACCTGGAGCCCGGGTTTGCTCTTCCCCTCCCCTCCGACATATTCGGAACGGGCCAGCGCGGGTAGAAGCAGAAAAACCCCGGCGATCAGGACGGCCGCCGCTTTTCGGGTAAGCCGGGCCAACATTAGGGATATTATTTTTTTATCCATGTTTTATTTCTATCAATATCACGCGATTTTGGCAATCCCATCCTTATCTAATGACAAATATCAAAGCTCAAATGCCAAATAAAGTTCAAATGACAAAACTCAAAAATGAAGTTTTTGATTGCATCGAAGCCCGGGGGGGTGGGTTCTCGCAACGGGCACTCTTAGTAAACAGGTTACGATAAACTCGACGACAAAGTATTCCTCGATACTGGCTAGGCCCTGCGGGTCAGCCTGCCGTGATTGCAGTATGCACCTATTGTGCGCGGAGCGAAACCCACCCCCCCAAAAAAGAAAAAAGTCTCATTTGGCAGAAATGGCTGACGAAAAGCGGGTCAGGCCGACGGGAAGGACTCTTAGGAAGCGTAAGAATGCAGGCCGGAGAGAATGAGATTCACCCCCAGGTAAGTGAAGACCACGGAGATAAATCCAAAAACCGCCAGCAGGGCGGACCGGCGCCCGCGGAACCCCCGGGCGAAACGCGCGTGGAGAAAGGCCGCGTAGATCAGCCAGGTAATCAGCGACCAGGTCTCCTTGGGGTCCCAGCTCCAGTAGGTTCCCCAGGCCTGGTTGGCCCAGACCGCGCCGGTCACGATCCCGATGGTCAGAAGCGGAAATCCCAGGGAGATCGCGGTGGTGGTGATGGTCTCCAGGGTCTCCAAGGAAAGTGAACCCCGGAAGGAAGGAACCAGGTAAAGCAGGGCGGATCCAAAAGCGACGGCAAAGGCGGAATAAGCCGAAAAACAGGTCAGGACGTGAAAAGCCAGCCAGTGGCTTTTCAAGGCCGGCAAAAGGGGCGCGGGAACGGTGAAACGCTGTGGAAGAAGACTGGCGGAAAGGAGGGCGGCCACGGCCAGCAACAAGGCGAAACGGACCAGGGAAACCGGCAGTTTTTTGAAAGCCAGCGGGGTCAGGCTTAAAAACCAGGCAAAAATCAGCAGGGATTCATAAAGATTGGTCAGGGGAAGATGCCCGGATTCGAAGGAACACAGCCCGATCCCGAGGCTTAAGATTATCACCGCCAGGAAAAGTCCGATCCGGAACCAGAGATAACCTGACCGCCCCGGCTCGGGACGGATGAAAACCGCCGCCAGGAAGAGCCCGGAGAACAAAACCAGGGCGATGAGGAGAAAAAATTGTGAATCCATTTTAAAACAGGTCCATTGTGTCTATCGTGTCTATCGTGTCCATCGTGTCTGAAAAGTTAATCGGATTCATTCTTCTCTCTTGACACTACGGACCCTATGAACCCTACGAACACTATGGACAACTTTTAACGCCTCACGGCTTCATGATTTTGGACATTTCCCGGACTAGCTGGTGATTCAGAAAATGCCCGGAGTATTGCGCCGCCACCCTCCCGGAGATCCTCCGCCCCAGAAGGGCCAGATCCCCGATCAGATCCAGAATTTTGTGCCTAACCAGCTCTTCCGGAAAGCGCAGGCCTTCCGGATTTATTATTTTACCATTACTTATCAGGATCGCGTTTGCAAGTGATCCCCCCTTGCCCTTACCCTCCGCCTCCAGTCCGGCCAGATTCTCCAAAAAACCGTAAGTGCGGGCGGAGGCGATCTCGCGGCGGAAATCCCCGGGGGAAAGTTTGATCTGAAAGGTCTGCTCGGAAATCTGGAGATGGGGATAAGCGATCTTGAACTCCAGAAAAAGATTCGCTCCCGCTTCCGGGCAGGCGATGATTCTGGCTTCGTGATTCACCGCCTCCAGCGGGCGAGGAACGGAAAAAACCGGCCGGGGCTGGCCCTGAAGTTCGACTCCCGCCTCGGTTAAAAGCTCCACGAAAAGCCGTGCGCTCCCATCCCCGGCCGGAATCTCCGGGCCTTCGATCCAGGCTTCGAGATTATCCACCTCGAGGCCATAGACCGCGGCCAGAAAATGTTCCACGGTGGCTACCTCCACCCCGTCCCGGCAGAGGGTGGTGGCAAAACGGTCATCGCTCACGAAATCAATTCGGGCCGGAATCGGCAGGGCCGGGGCACGGTCGGAACGGAAAAAAACAATTCCGCTCCCGGGGGGCGCGGGTTTCAGGGTCAAGCGGGCGTTCGCGCCGGAATGCAGTCCGATCCCGGAAACGCTGACGGTCTTCGCAATTGTCCGCTCGCGCTCCATTGTTTAAAAAATTATCACAAGCCCAGTACCATTGCCAGGCTAAAAAGTCCGAAGTCCGAAGTCGAAGAATTTTGAATCCTGCCCTTCGGATTCTCTCGTATTCGCTTCCCTCGCATTCGCTCGAGATAAATTGGATAAATCGCTCATGTTAAATCCAACATCCCCGCTTTCTTGCCTCCCAGCCTCCTAGTGTAGTGAGTCGAAAGTCCCTTTACTTTTATTGTCATTCCGGGCTTGACCAAGCCTGCCCCGGACTTGATCCGGGGGAATCCAGTTTTCTTGATCTGGATTCCCACTCCCCGATTAAATCACTCGAGGACAAGTTTCGTGGGAATGACCCCTTTTTTTACAAGCATTTAAAAGAAAAACATGAACAACGGCTCCGAAGTTAAATGTAAAGAAGCGTTAGACGCACTACACTAGCTACCAAACCACCTAACTACCCAGCAACCCGGCCTCCGAGCTCTGCGAGCCCGAGGTAGCCTCCAACCTTCCAGCAAAACAAGGCGCGGGCTAAAGCCCGCGGCTACCGAGCGGGTTTATCTGGTTTTTCTAAACACTTGTGCCGGTTTCCGGCTATCTGTTTTTTACACTCTAACCTTTGACCTTTCACCTTTGAGCTTTGACCTTTGTTTTTTAATCCAGCGCCCTCCGGCCGGAGCCGTAAAACAGATAAGTCTCACCCAGGTGGTTTCCCAGCGTCAGCGGGGCGGCCAGGTAGGCCCCGATCAGGAGATCGTCAAATCCATCGCCGTTCACGTCCCCGCCCCCGGATACCGAGCCTCCGCAATAGTCCGAGGCGCCCGCGCCTTGAAAATCTGCGTCGGGTGGAATGCTCGAAAAATCCCAGGTCCCGAAGAGCTGGGCTCTCCCGTAAACCAAGTCGGCCTCCCCTTCGCCGGCGGCTCCCGCCGCGGGAGCGCCCATGATCGTATCGGCCAGGCCGTCTCTATTAACATCCCCGGCTTTATTGACCGATCCACCCAGGTTGCCATTCGTATCCCGGCCCTGGAAAGTCACGTCGGGCGGGGTAATCGCAAGATCCTTCGTCCCCAAGGGCAAGGCCGTTCCATAAACCAGATAGGCCTCCCCCGCTCCGCTCAATACGCCCACGGCGGTAAAGGGAGCCCCCAAGAGGATATCGGCATACCCATCCCCATTGAAATCCCCCGCCCCGGAGACCGAAGAGCCGCATTGGTCGCCCGAGTTTTTGCCCAGGAAGGCCGCGCCCGCCGGGGTGGTGGACAAATCCCAGGCAGCGGGCAGGGAGTTGCTGCCATAAATCAGATAGGCTTCGCCCGCCTGGGGTTTCGCCCCCGGGCTGGCCTGGTAGGCCCCGAGGAGGATATCGGCAAAACCGTCCCTGTTCACATCCCCCGCCCCGGAGACCGACCAACCCAGGCCATCGCCGGCCGCCTGGCCTTGGAAAGTCACGTCCGGCGGGGTGACGGACAGGTCCCAGGTTGAGGAAAGCACCCGGGCGCCGTAAATAATATAAGCTTCGCCCGCGTTGATCCTGCCGGACGGGTCGGCGCCGGGCGCCCCGATGAGCATGTCACTGTATCCGTCCCCGTTCACATCCCCCGCCCCGGATACCGACCAGCCCAGGATGTCGCCGGCCGCCTTCCCGGTGATGGTTATCTGGGGAGACCAGGTCGAGAAATCCCAGATGGTGCCGGGGGTCATGGAATTGCCGCCGTAAATCACGTATGCCTCGCCCTTGCCTCCCCAGGCGCCGGGCGCCCCGATCAGGATTTCGTCATATCCATCAGCGTTCAGGTCGCCGGCCCCGGAAACCGAGTAGCCGAGATTGTCATCCTCTTTTATACCGATAAATTTGACATCTGGCTGGGAAGGCATGGACTCGGGGAAATTTATGCTGTGCGCCCCCTTCAACCCGGGTTTCCCGTAATAGAGATACGCCTCGCCGTTGTGAAATCTCCCGAGCCTACCCATATCCCAGGCCCCGATCAGGATGTCGTCGTATCCGTCCCCGTTCACGTCGCCGACCAGGGCCGCCGACCAGCCGCTCTTCCCGTTGATCCCCGCTCCGAGGAACAGGTTATCCGCCTCCCGGACCTTGAAATCCCCGGCCAGCTCCCGGTGCCGGTAGTTCTCCGGGTCGAGGCCGCCGTAAACCAGGTAGGTCTCCCCGGCACTGGTTCTTCCTGGCGGGTCCGCAGTCGTAGCCCCGATGAGGATATCGGCATACCCGTCCCCGTTCACATCCCCCGCTCCAGCGACCGAATAAGCACTCGAATCGCCAATACTCTTTCCCTGGAAGACCACATCGGGAGACACGCCGGAAAAATCCCAGGTTGCCGGGAGGTACTTGCCGCCATAAATCAGGTAGGTTTCGCCCGCCCCCGGCCTTCCGCTCGGACTGGCGCCCCAAGCCCCGATGAGGATGTCGGCAAAGCCGTCCCCATTCACATCACCGGCACCGGAAACCACTCTGCCGCTTTCGTTATTTACCGCCTTGCCCTGGAAGGTAACATCCGGAGGGGTAACTGAAAAATCTTGGACCATATTTGCGGGCCAAGTGGCAGAACCGTAAACAAGATACGCTTCACCCGCCGCGGATTTTCCGCTGGGATCGGCCAGTTTGGCTCCAATAAGAATATCGTCATACCCATCGCCGTTTACATCTCCGGCTCCGGATACCGAAGCGCCGCTCTGATCGTCCACCGCCTTACCCTGGAAGGTCGCGTTTGGCGCATCGCCCGCCAGGTCCCAGGACGCGGGCAGGGATCTTCCTCCGTAAATCAGGTAGGTTTCGCCGGCATCGCTTTTACCGCCCACATGGACCTTCCAGGCCCCGATCAGGATGTCGTCGAAGCCGTCCCCGTTCACATCCCCCGCCTCGGAAACCGCGTAACCGCTGTTATCGCCCGCCGCGATCCCGAGAAAAGTTACACTGGGAGCGGTGATCGCGAAAGGCCAAACTTCATATAACTGTTCGTCACGGCCGTAAACCAGGTAGGTTTCTCCGGCATTAGTCCTTCCGAGCGGATCGGCGTTATAAGCCCCGATCAGGAAATCGTCGTATCCGTCCCCGTTCACATCCCCGGCCTCGGAAATAGAATCGCCAATCCCGGCATTAGAGGCCTTGCCCTGGAAGATAACATCCGGCGGCGTGGCCGCGAAATCCCAAACCGCCGGCAGATAAGAGCTACCGTAGACCAGGTAAACCTCTCCTTTGCTTCCGCCGGCATTAGGAGACGAGATTAAAATATCATCGTATCCATCCCCGTTTACATCGCCGGCGCTGGAAACCACCCTGCCGCAATAGTCAGAGTCCGCTTTGCCCTGAAAAACCACATCCGGCCAAGATAAATCATATCCACCCTTCAGAAATGGACTGCCATAAAAAAGATAGGCCTCACCCGCGATGTTCTTTCCGTTCGGGTCGGCCCACTGGTCAGCTATGAGGATATCGTCGTAGCCGTCGCCGTTCACATCCCCCGCGCCGGCCACGGAGTTGCCGCTTTGGTCCGACACCGTTTTACCGGCAAACGAAGCATCCGCCCAGTTGAGATCGAAATCCCCTTTCAGTCCCGGGTGTTTGTAATGCAGGTAAAGGTCATGAACCCCATACCAGTATCCATTCGTCACCTGGATGTTTTCCTCTTCTTCAAGGTAATAGTCCCCCATCGTCGCGGTCAGGCGATGATGCGCGCCCACCCCCACATAATCGAACTCATAATATCCGGCTTGGTCCGTCACCGCGTAGCGATTCTCCCCCTGCAGATACACAAGCGCCCCCTCGGCCGGCTTGCCGGGGGCGTAAAGCACCCAGCCATATACGGTCCCGTGCTTCTCCGGTACCATGGTGCAGTCCCACACGTCCACAAACCCGTCCAGATTCAAATCCTCTTCCGGATCTCCCACCCCGTCCCCGTCCAGGTCCCAGCAGTTCAAACCGTTGCACACATACCGGGTAGTCGGGCCGGCCGAATCCACCCGGATCCCGCCGCTCGGGCAGTTCGGTCCCGCGGGTTCCACGGTCACCGTCACCGACTGGCCGTTGGTCCCGTTCGTTCCGGGAGCGCCATTGCAGACATAGTTGGCCCCACCGGCAGAGGTGAGCTTCAGGCCCCCGTTAGTGCAATTGGCCCCGGCCACTTCCACCGTCACCGTCACCGACTGGCCGTTGGCCCCATTGCAGACATAGTTCGTCCCGCTCGCCGATACGAGCTTCAATCCCCCGGCGGCGCAATTGGCCCCGGCCGCCACCACCGTCACCGCTACGCTTTGACCGGCAACCCCGGCCGCCCCATTGCAGACATAGTTGGTTCCCGCCGCCGATACGATCCGCAATCCCCCGGCCTCGCAATTGGCTCCCGCCACTTCCACCGTCACCGTCACCGACTGGCCGTTGGCCCCATTACAGACGAAACTCACCGTCCCCAAGTAATCCACTTTCACCCCGCCCAGGTCGCAGTTCAACCCCGGATTTTCCGCCGTCACCACCGGCGAATCGCCGTTGGCCCCATCGCAGACGAAGATCGAGTTCAAGACCGTCCCTTCCGAATCCTTGAAGTCCACCTTGGATCCACCCGTAGCGCAGTTCGTCCCCTCCGCCTCGGCCGTGACCGCCACCGTCACCCCTGCTCCCGGGGGACCTTCCGGTCCTTTACTTCCCGCGCAACCCGCCAGGAAAATCCCCAGGAATAATACCAAAACCGAAATCGCTTTCAGATTTTTCATTTTTGTCTCCTTTAATAAAGGTGTTCGGTGATTATCAGATACGAAAAGTTCTTTATCAAGCGATATATTCACCCCGATTAATGAAAATCCCCCGAGCTCTGCGAACCCGACGTAGCCCCTGTCCTTCGTAGCTTCAGCGAAGTAGGATTGGCGAAGTCCGGGCTCACCCCCCTTTTGACACCCTCTTTTGTCATTGCGAGGAGCCTAAGCGACGAAGCAATCTAATGATTTCTTTTTGAGATTGCCACGCTCCCGTTGGTCGCTCGCAATGACAAAAAATGGATTTGCCGGGCGGGACGCCCGGCCTCCAAATTATTTTGATTACTTACTTCGGATCTTCTGATAAATCCTTTCGGCTTGTTCAGGACTCAGCCCGGAAACCTCGGACAACTCCTCAACCGTCGCTTCCTTGATCTTCTCCCAGCTCCCGAAATGCTGGAGTAAAGCCTTACGGCGGGCCGGGCCGATCCCGGGAAGCCGGTCAAGATCCGTTTCCAGGGCCAGTTTCCGGCTTTTCCTCTGGTAGGCGATGGCGAAGCGATGGACTTCGTCCCGGATCCGGTCCAGGAACCGGAGGGCGGGATGGCGGGCTTTCAGGCGCAGGGGGTTCTTCCGCCCGGGCAGGTAGATACCCTCTTCCTTATTATTATATGTCCGGCCTTTGGCCAGGGCCGCGAGCGGCGGCGGAGTGACCCCGAGGTCAGCTAGGGCTTTCTCGGCCGCCTGGAGCTGGCCCCGGCCGCCGTCAATCAGGACCAGGTCGGGGAAATCGCTTCCTTCCTCTTTCAGGCGCCGGAACCTGCGGGTAACCACCTCGTAAAGCATGGCCAGGTCATCCTGCCCGGAGGCTTCCTTGATCCGGAAGCGGCGGTAGTTGTCCTTATCCGGCTCCCCGTCCCGGAAAGTCACCATCGCCCCCACCGCGTTGGAGCCGGAAAGGTGGGAAAGATCGAAAGCCTCGATCCGGCGGGGGAGGCGCGGAAGACGGAGCGCGTCCTGGACGGTCTTGAGGGGTTTCCCGCTTCCCTGGGAAAGAATGCTCAGGGAAAAGGCCCGGGCGTTTTCCCGGGCCAGATGGAGAAGAGATTTTCGGGGCGGACGGTTGACCACGCCGACCCTCACCCGGCCCCCGGTTTTTTCGGAAAGGTACCCCTCCAGCATGGCCCGGTCCTCGGGCTCGATCATCAAGATGATCTCCGGGGGGATTTCCCGGGGCGGATGATAATACTGGGAAAGAAACGAGCCGAGGAGCTCCGCGTCCCCGATCCTCACCCCCTGGAAGGAATAGGGTTCTGACTGGTTGAGCTTCCCGCCCCGCACGGAGAAGACCACCACCGCCGCGAGGTTGCCTTCCCGGTGGAAGCCGATCACGTCCCGGTCCGAGAGGCGCGGGGAAGAAAGCCGCTGGCGGATCAGGATTTTTTCCAGGGCCTGGACCCGGTCGCGGAGAACCGCGGCTTTCTCATAGTTCAGCTCCCGCGAGGACTCCCGCATCTCCCGGGTTAACTTGCCGACGAGTTCCTCCCCCCTCCCGGAAAGGATGACCTTCACCTCGCGGATGATCCGGGCGTATTCCGCCTCCCCGACCTTCCCGCCGCAGGGGCCGAGGCAGAGCCCGATCTCGTAATTGAGGCAGGGGCGCGCGCGGTTCTTGAACTGGCTCGTTTTGCAGGTTCGAAAAGGAAAGATTTTCCGGATGAGCTTCAGCGCCTCCCGGGCGGAATCGGCCGAGGGATATGGGCCGAAAATCAAGCTGTCCTTCTCCGGCGTCATCCGCGACCGGCCCACATAAAGGCGGGGAAATTTCTCCCCGGCGGTCAGGACCAGGCTGACGAAGGATTTGTCGTCACGGAGCCGGATGTTGTAGCGCGGCTTGAATTTCTTGATCAGGTTGTCTTCGAGGATGAGGGCTTCGGTCTCGTTGGCGGTGACGATCCACTCGACCCCGCGGATCTTGGGGGTGAGATACCGCACCGAAGGGCGGGAGTCCTCTCCGGTGAAGTAATTTCTCACCCGGCTTTTCAGGTCCCGGGCCTTGCCGACGTAGAGGACTTTTCCCTTCCCGTCGCGGAAGAGGTAGACCCCGGTCCGCTCGGGCACCTGTTCCAGGGAGACCTGGGGCTTATCCTGAGTCAGATCGAGGGATTCAACCGTCTCCGTTTTGGTTTCGAGTTTCTCCACCATTAATATTTATTTCGTAGGGGAGCCCTTTATGGGCTCCTTCCCCGGGCGGCCGTGGAAGGCCGCCCTTACATAATTGATATCGGAGATTTTAACCCGAAAAATGCTGCTGTTATCTCCTAGTGTGGTGTCCCGAAAATACATTCAATAATAAAAAACCATTAGGGTCATTGCGAGAAGCTTCCGGCGACGAAGCAATCTCTACGACTTTGCTTATTTTACGTCGAGCCGGGCGGATGAGATTGCTTCGCTCCCCCTACGCCAAGGCTTCGGAGGACAGGTCCGCTCGCAATGACTTCATTATTTGAGTATCTATATTATGAAAGCATTTTGAGGGACACGACATTAGCGTTTCGTAGTTGCCCGATTTATCGGGCGATTTTGAAACCCGCCGATGAATCGGCAGACTACAAAAAATCCCGCTGGCAAATGACGAAGGAATGGATCCAATCGCATTTTTCGGGTTTAACTGCGGCAAAGCAGTTATTGAGACACTACCCTAGCGGCGCAGAAAGTAAAAAAGGAAAATAATCGCCCCCAGGGCGAGCAGAATGAGAACAAACCTTGCGGCCGGGGAAGTTGCCGTCGGGTTAATGGGTTCGGTTGACATCTCCTCCGCCTGGATATCCGCGGTCGGCTCCGGGAGATCCCCGATTTCCAGGGGGGTGGAGTCTTCGGGAGCTCCCGTTTCCTTTTGGGATTTCTCCATCAATTTTTCGTATACCTTCCGAACAATCGGGGGCAAATCATTGAGATCGTATTCCTGGCCTTTATACACGATCTTGGTCTGGCCTGCCTTCGGGTCTGACTGTTGGACCCGTTCGGATCCCGAAGGCACCGCTTTTTTAAAGGCCGCTTGACCTTCGGCGGGCAGATCCTCGATCGAGCCGTATTCCTCCCCCTCGAACTTATACTTGCGTTTTACTTTGACTTTGACATCCACATTCGTTTTCATTCCCGCCTCCGACTCTGAATTAAATTGTTCTAATGCTTCCTTTCATTCTTCTCAAAGATTCAGCGGCGGGCCGAAGCCCGTCCGTTCGGGCGTTTGGATGAACTTACTGTTCTCTGGGCAATATTCATCAGAGAGCGCAAGGCGTTATTAACGGCTTCTTCAGTAGGAAACGCTTTGGCTACATCAGGACGGAGAAGAACCAGATTGGTCCCTTTCCGGTAATCGACAAGGTATTTGCCCCGGACGCCCGGGCCCAGTTCCTCCCGGCTATACTCAGGCCGCAATCCTTCTGATTTAACCTTCTTCATAGATTCTTATTTTAAAAAATAAATGCCTTGCTTTTTCTGATTTGCCGCGGCTTTCTTAGGATCCCATTCGAAATCCATTTAACCTTCTTCTCCTAAAGTAAATTATATCAAAATAATCCGCGGATTATCATAACGGCGGGATAACCCGCCTTATTCCGGGCCGGCCCTTAAAGTAATTCTACCGGCTTTTTTTCTTGGGATTCCCCTTCAGGAAAAGGACCTGCCGTTTGAGGGCGGCCCACCAGGAGCCCTCCAGCTCGCGGAAATTTTCGGAAATGTGCCTCCAGAGCTCCTTTTCCCGCCTGGCCGCGGCGAGCTGGGCGGGGGTCAGCATCTTCCTCCGGATTAAGACCAGCCTATCCCGGAAGGGTTGGAGCCTTTTCCAGGCGGCGCCGGCCAGTTTGCGGGTGAGCCCCGGTATTTCCTTTTTCCCCATCTTCCCCTCAAGCGAAAAGCGTAAGCCCCACAAAGGTGCCGTGCGGAACGTCCGAGGGCCCGAGCGACCCGCCCACGGTATAAACCTCCCACCCCGCCCGGGCGGCCATGGTGAGGGCGTCGATCCCGGACGATTCCATCGAGGGGATGCTGATCCCCGGGTGTCGGCATCCCCGGCCGCTCGAGAGCCTCTGGCAATCGGGCTGGAAGCGGCAGAAAAGGTCGCGGCAATTTCCGGAGGCGAACCCCTGGGCCTGCCGGTAGCCGAGCTCCCCGCCCTTCTTTTCGAGCAGCTTGGCGATCGTGTAAACCAGGAGACAGTAGCCGCCCACGTTCAGCATGTTGCCTTTCTGGTCCACGGTTCCCGAGAGGTAGTTCGCGTAAAAGCTTTTCTCCGTGACGTAGGCGCTTTTCGCCAGCACCCGGAAAAAGACGCCCCACCGGAAGCGGGAAACGAGTTCGCGGGTCTCCCGGAAAGAGAGTCCATGGGGCGGGCAGTGGCTGCAGGTTCCGGTGCTGAAGCACTTGGGAACCATGCATTTGAACCTGACCCGGGGGTCGACCAGCACCTCCGTGGCGGGGATGATCAGGGCGTCGTTTGCCCCGCGCTCCCGGGCGTAGGAAAGGAGGGGCTCGAGCCCGGCGGGATCGGAACGACCGTTTTTAACCTTTGGAGAAACCATCAAAACCTCACGCCACCATCACGAGACCCGCCGGGAACCCGGCCGCCCGGTCCGCGGGCAGTTTCCATCCCAGGTTCCCGGCCATGGCCCCGGCGTCTATCCCCATCGCTTCCAGGGAGGCCCGGCTTTTCAGCGGGTAGCGGCAGTTTTCGGGCTTGACCAGCGCGGCGCAAAGCCTCTCGTTTTCACAGAAAACCGCGCGGCAGTTTCCCGACGCGAGCCCCAGGGCTAGGTGATAGCCCAGGTAGAAAGCCGCGGCTTCGATCTTCCCCACGATCCGATAAATTCTCCGGTAGGCCTCGCGGTGGGCCGGGTTGGAAATCGGCCCGCCCCGGTAATCCGGCATTTCTGCGGCGCCCGGCAGTGTGAAAAAGAGCCCCCTCCGGTAAGCCTGGACTGCTTCCGCGAAGGAATCCCGGGGATGCTTGAGGGGCCAGTGGAAGGAACGGTACCCCGAATCGGCCTCCACCCGTGACAGAATTTCTGGGGAAAAAATCACCTCGGCGCTCCCGATGATCGCGATCTCCCCCGCCCCCTCCTCCCGGGCCTGGCCCGCGAAGTCTTTCAGGTCGGCTTCGAGCTGGTCCGGGTCAATCCTCGGCGGGATCTTCCGGACTTTGACCGGTCGCGAAATCATGGCGGCTCAATTTCTGCTAATACCGTTTGAAAAAAATTCAGGGTACATCAAGATATTACCACGCGCTTAAAATGATGTCCTCTCCCAATAAACAGGTTCGGCTTGGGTTTATACGTCGGCAGAGGGTAGGCTTTCGCGAACGGAAAAACTGATCCCAAACTAAACTCCCCGATATTCTTTGCCCATCCCTCAAGGATACCAGGGGAGGCCCGGGAGGACGGAAAACATGAACCGATATTCCTCGCTATCGATTCCGGGTTGCCACAAATACTCCCCCAGGCCCGGCTGTTCCACCACCTCGATATCTCCAGGCAACCGGGCCGAGATGACGGCCGGGCCGGCCACCTGAAACGGCCAGTCCTCCCCCGCCGGGTTGCCGAAGCGGGATTCCACCCTGCCGCCGCCCTCCAGGTTCATGGTAATGCGGCTGAAATATTCCAAACCGTAAATGCCCCGGTCCGGCTCAGTCCCGATAAAATCCTCAATTTCAAGCGCCTCCGCTAACTGGCCGATCGGGATCCGGAAAACGTACCCGTAAGGTTTGACCGTATCCGATTTGGGAGTAAGCCAAACATAAATCAGCGCCCCCTGATCGCCGAGATCCAGGCGCCCGAAATACCAGGAATCGAGCATGTCTCCGCAGAGGCCCTCCCCCCACATGTGATCGGTATACCCTCCGCCGGTGAAGGACTGATCCAGATGAACCGCGCCCGCCCGGTCCGTGATTTTGATGGTCCCGTTCGTCTCGGGATAGCCCAAAGGCCATTCCCACTGATGCCGCGACCCTCCGGGGATCCGGCCATAAAGCCCCGATCCGTCCACGGTGAAGCCCGGGGCAGACTCGCGAAACTCCACCTCCACCTCGAGCCGCAGAAGATTGTTCAGGTCCGGCGAATCGATGTGGACTTGAAAAACCTTGAACCCGTTATCCAGACTGCCGGAAAAGGTGCTCTGGCCAATCCGTCCCCGGGGTTCATCGGGGAAAAATTCCGCCGTCGTTCCCGGAGGATTCCTCATGGTGGAAAAAACTTTTCTCCCCCCCTGGGTCACATTAAGCTGGAGTAAATAATAATCGCCGGGAACGGGCTTGGTTACCCCCTCGGGATTATCCCGGTAGGCATAGGTGGCATTGCGGTAATCAACATCCCAGAGATTGGCGGAAAGAAAAATCATGGAAATCCCCAAATCGCCGGAAGAGTCGAAGGCAAAAAAATTCCACCATTCATAGGATCCCGGCTCGTCCGACAACTGGGAAACCTCATCGGTCAGGGTGACCTGCCGGATGCCGACCTTCTCCTCCTGGCCGCAGGCCCAGAGGAAAAATCCCCAGGCCAGCATGGAAATAATAAAGACGGTTCGGTTAATCCCCAACTTAAAGATCTGATCCTGGAATTTCACTTCGAGCTGGTCCGGGTCAATCCTCGGTAGGAGCTTCCGGACTTTGACCGGTCGCGAAACCACGACGGTTTAATTCCTGCTAACCCGGTTTGGAAATAATTACGAGAATATCAGCCCCTCGACTTCCCCGTCTTGAAGCCCGGGGTACGCTCAGGATTGGACATCCGCCTGAATGAATCCCGAAATGAACCGACATGCCGTCCGTAAAGCTCCGGAGGGTTACCCGCCAAAGAGCATTCATCCACGGGGAAAACCCGTGGCTTTCTGCGGATGCGGGTAAAGTACGTACCCAAAAATTGGGACTCCTTTTTTAATATAGAACTTAAAAATTATTTGAAGATAAGATCGTCTCTATTCTTTTTTCTCAGAAAGAATGCGGATTATTTTGGAATGTTTTTCAAGATCTTCTGGCTTCAGATTTTTAATCTGGCGGTTCAGCTTAACAATTAAAGCATTCCTGGCTTTTTCCTGCTTGGTGGGCTCTGATAAAGGTTCAAATTCAAGCAATTCCAATAAGTCAATTTCAATGGCATTGGCTATTCTGTTCAGCACACCGATTGAGGGATTTTTCTCGGCTCTTTCTATCTCTCCGACGTATTTATAGCTAAGATCAGCAAGCTTGGCCAACTGCTGCTGGGTCATATTCTTTTCCCGCCTTATAAATCTTAATTTCTTTCCAAGTTCCTTGATTAGGATATTTGGATCCATGTTCTTTTAATACACCAAGGTTCAACAAAAGTCAAGAAAAATTATAATGCTTTTCCTTCCTGTTTTTTAGGATTAAGAATTCAAGTGTAAATCTTTATCTACCTGCAAGTAGTTTTGCAATTCAGGAATCAACGTCCTTCAAATTCATATGGCTTTTAACTCGAAACTAGAGACTCGAAACCCGAAACTGTGTTTAAATGGTTCCGCAAACGCCTCTTTTCAACTTATCACCTTGCGCCCACATAAGATTAAATGGACCAGACCTGTCCCGCTGACCATCGTAGATGACCCATCGGAATAGAGCAGATGGACTAAACAGACCAGAACATCCAATGTCAAGGGCTGACCCCAGAATTTCACCAGAATTTCGTTTCGGTTTTCAACTAAGAAACCGGGAACCCCTCGATTCGGATGATGGTATCAACCGGGTCAACATCTTCTGGACTGAGGTTAATTTTCATAGTCGAGCCGGAGCTGTCAACTTTCAGCTTATGGTGCGTGGGTTCGAGGTATACATGGTTTATCCCGGCCCAGGACTTGCGTTCCAATTCCAGAATGAGTGATCCGGTCTGTCCCTCCATGTTGATGATGTGGAGTAGCGTTTCGTTTCCCAACCTGCTGGCGATAATATTGAAGCGATCCCGGTCTACTCCTGCTCCGGGCGGGCAATCACCACCGTATTTTACCGCGGCGGAACCCAGGAAGAACCTCTTTCGGGGAACATACCATTCCCCCAGCATTTCGAGCTGCATGACCTGATTGGGATAGATGCTGCCATCCATCTGTGAGGTGGCCCCAACCACGTACTTGCCACCGCAGGCCAGGACAACCGCGACCATTCGCACTAGTTCGTAGAGGTCATCGCGGGCGCTCGGATCCTGCCACCACTTTCCCGCCGGTCCGACTAGCTCCCAGGGATGATCGAAAAGTCTCCGGTTTGAGTTTGCCCAGTTCCAGGCGCTTTCGAAAACCGTGATGGTGCGTCCTCCTAAATCCACGGTTTTTACCGCGGGGCCTTCCAGACCGTGGGCTTCACCCGAAGTATAATAAATCTGATCATAGGAAGGGGAGACATAGTTTGAAGCGTTGAAGGTAAGAACCACGTCCGGGTAATACCTTTTGAAGAAATCGAGGGTTAGCTGGGTTGACCCGTCTGTCCAATACCAATCAATCCACATTCCGTCGGGGTGGTATTGTTCCATGATCTCCCGGTACTGGCCGCGAAGGTATTCTTCATATTGGGGCTGGGGTGTTTCCAAAATTACCGAGAAGGTTTGGTGGAGATCCGGCTGGATTGAATCGAACTGAGGGTTGTGGTCAAAGATGGCGGAATAGTAGAACATAAAAGGTATATCAACCTCCCGGCTCAATTTGGCAAACCGGCTGGCGTAGTCGGTTTCGGTTTTCCAGTCGGTAAGCTCGGTGTTAAAGTAGCAAATACCATCGTGCCATTTAATCTCCATGATGTGGTAATCTACCCCGACCGTCTGACTGGTTTTGACCCACTCATCGATCTGGGGCAAGGGGCCGTTGAAATTGAGCTGTCCCTGCGTGTCCATCATTGATTGATTGAATAGGGTGTAGTCCCTGTCCCAGTCCATGCCGGGGCGGTACTCGATCTGGAACATAATCCCGAGACCGGGTTTCTGCCACCACGCTCGAAGGTCAGTCGGCTGATTTTCCCCCCCGCAACCGGCCCAAATTAGAATACAAATTAGTCCCGCTCCAATGATTTCGTGAGTCTTATTTCCCATCGGCAAAGAAAATGTCCTTTTTAGCACCTGATTTTTGTTTTCGGGAATTTCAAGAAATAAACCTTGCTCCCGGGATCAGCCGATCAAATAGCATCAACGCTGTTTGTTTACCATTGGTTTTGCCCTTAATTTTGTGGTCGTATTCGAATGTTCTGAAATGTATTGGCCTTTGTTTCTTGATTTAAATTAATCGGGGGACGTACTTCCGTCCTCCTTCGCTAAAGCTTTAAAGGATAAATTAGTTCCATTGTTTTATCTAACGTCCCGTAGATCAATTATCCGTTAATCTGCGGCCGGATGTCTCTAAAATAATCCAGAATGTGATCCTTCATCGGCTCGAATTCCTCCATCACAATGGCACCCGCCCTGCAGTGGATTGAGCATAATCCGCATCCGATGCACGAATTATCTATTGTTACTGAATTGTCTTTCAGGACGGCAATCGCTTCCATTGGACAGACCTTTTCGCAGGCCTTGCAGGCGGTGCACTTTTCCGTTACCCTCGGCCGCCATCCTGTAGATTTAAATAATTTTCGCAACTCTGGTATTTCATGCCATTTCTTAAAGCTGACCAGCCCGTTGCAGCAGCACGGGCAGCAGAAGCATATCTCGAAATATTTTAGTTTGTTTTCCGCGGGTATTCCTTTTGCGATTGACTCCATCTCCGTCCATGCGCATATGCCGACCAGGCCGTACCCCGATGCCCGGTCGAGATGATCGAGGCACTCCCTGACGGTGGCCGGCCTGGCAATTCCATTATCCACCATGGTGTGGCAGGCCTCGCCCAGCATTATGCAGGCAAAATCACGGGGGAATTTTTTGCATTTGAAGCTGTCCCTGCAGATGCATCTTTTCATTATCACCCTGAAGCTTGATTCCTCAATCGATTCTCGGATTTTTTGTATGGGCAGGAAGGAATTTTCACGATTCGCCTTGAAACTGAGGTCTTTGTAAATCGGTACTATGCATGCCTCCGCATGATGATTTTTCCCGGTAAAACGGAATAGACGGCGCAGGAACGGGCCGAAAAAGGGATGATTAAATCTTGAAAAACATTCTTTTACGACAAACGGGAAAACCTTAGCCGTAAAATATTCCCAGTTATCCGAGCTTAAAGCCCAGTGTTTTCGATAATAATCGTCAAAACGACCTTGGAGTGCCCGGATCATTCCCATAAATTTTTTCCCTTTTAATATTATAATATATTTAAATCAGGCGCGTTAAAATATCTAGGGCCACTAGGGGTTGGTTACTTGTTGCTTTGTCGGAGATTTTAAGTTTGTCCGAAGTCAGACTTTGAGCTTTGCCGACTGTATAAATTAAGCCAAAAGAATAAAGAATGTCAATTAGAAAAATCATGTCATGGGTGTTGGATGATGGGTCATGGGAAAATGACGAGGGACGATTTACGATTGATGAATTGCAAATTCAGAGATGAAAATCCCTCCCGGTCCCTCAGGAAAAGGAATCTTCGGGATAAACCTCCCTTTCGACAAAGGGAGGAGTAAGAAGTGAATAAACGTTAGGAAAAAACCGAGATTCTTCGCGGAGTTTACACTGAACGAAGTGAATGTGCTCAGAATGACACCTTCTGAAAACAAATTTTCGAGTTTTGAGTTCATACTTTTGAGTTTATTTCATAGATTTAAAAAACCAGAGACTAGAAACCAGAAACTAGAAACTAATTTATGCCATTGGCCGAAATAGACTCGGCGAGGTAAATTTTGTAGGATAATGAAGCTCCCCACGGCAAGACCGCGGGGTATCTAAGTCAAATGTCATTCCTGTCCCGCATCAGAGTGCGGGATAAACTCCAGCAGGAATCCAGAAAATCAAAGCAACTGGATTCCGCATCAAGTGCGGAATGACGGAAATAAGGTAACCCCGTGGCAAGACCATGGGGAATTGCAAGTTCAAGCCATGGACCTGAAGAAAAACCTCCAGGATTTTTTCCGGAAGAACCTCAACGACCCGGGGCTCACGCTCAGCGAGCTCGTCCAGTATACCGAGGGCTGGTCGTGCGAGACCTTCCGGGCGACCCTGGACCTGAAAAACGACCCCCGCGAATTCATCATCCGGAAGGAGCCTCCCGTCGGGATGATCAGCCACTACAACATGGAAAAAGAATTCCGCGTTTTAAAAGCCCTGATGTCCACCGACATGAAAAGCCCGAAGGTTTTCTGGTTCGAGCCCGACCCGGCCGTGATGGGGCGGCCCTTCTACGTGATGGAGCGGGTTCTGGGGGAGGTGCCCGTCCCGCCGATGAAGGACGAGAAGCAGGTCCTTTTCGCGGACGAAAAAATCCGCCGTACCTTGGCCGAGGATTTCCCGCCACGACCAGCTCGAGCCCCACCCGGTCGTGACCCAGGCGGTCCTCTGGCTAAAGGACCACCTGCCGGAAGCGGAAAAGACGAGCATCATCCACGGGGATTACCGGACCGGCAACTACATTTCCCGGGACGGCCGGATCCAGGCCATCCTCGATTGGGAATTCGTGCATCTCGGCGACCCGATGGAGGAGCTGGCCTACGTGATCGACTTGGGCTGGAGATCGGGCCCTCCCGACTTCCTGGTCAGCCACCTGATGACCGAAGCCGAGTTCCTGAAACTCTACCAGGAGAAAAGCAGCCTCACGATCAAAAAGGAATCGCTCGAGTATTACCGCGTCCTGAACGCCTTGAAGGCGGTCGCCCTCGGGGTGGGCGCGGCCAAGGCCTTCTCGGGAGGAAAGGCCCGTGACCTCCGGATCGCGGTTTTCCATTACCGGACGTATCCGTTTTTCTATGTGTTGGCCAAAACGCTGGGGATGGTTTAAATGCGGAATGCGGAATTTTAAACCCTTAAACCCTCGAACCCCTGGACCCTCGGACCCTCGGACCCTAGAACCCTTAGATTTTCCAAGGAGGTTTTAATAATGCTTTTGTCCATTGAAAACCAATTCACCGGGATTCAGCAGACCCTCGAAGAGGTAGTCGTCCCGCACATCTCCTCGCCCTATGCCCGGGGGCAGGTCTTCGCGGTGATGGAGATCCTGAACCAGATGCAGAACTGGGTGGAATACCGCTCGGACCTCCTGGAGGACGAGATCAGCCGCGCCCGGGGAGTTATTTCACCCGTTGCGGAGGCCCTGAAGACCCTGGGCCCCGAAATCCGGGAGGCGACCCTGGACTTTTTCCGTGAAAAGGAAAGCCAGGAGGCCGCCGCCCCGAAAAACGGAAAGGAGCTCCTGGAGCTTAGGAACCGGACCAACCGCCTGTTGGAGCTCGCCCAACAGCTCTTTCACAAGATCCGGGAAGTGATACCCCCGGAAGAAAAAACGAGGATCGAAAAACTTTTAGGCGCGCACCTCGGATACATCAACAAGCGCAACCTGAAACTCCTCCGCCCCACGCTTTTAAAAAAGATCAGCACCGGAGGGGAGGAGAAGAAGTAGCAAGTAGCCAGTCGCCGGAAACAGGTAACAGGTGAAAAGACCAGCAGACCAACAGGAGGCCGGACGTCCCGCCTGGCAAATCTGTGGTTGGGTGGTTAGAAAAATTTAAAGAATTGACGATTTACGAATGACGAATGAAACTCAGATAGACCAGATAGACAAATCGCCGGTAACAGGTAGCCGCAGCCTTTAGGCTGCGTAATTATTAATGAACGGATGTAAAGGATTTGAATTTTCGCAACCTAAAGGCTGCGGCTACCAAGAAGAAGAAATGAGAAGATTATAGAATAAAAAATTCTTTCGAGTTTCTGGTTCGATTGAAGCTGAAAGCTGATTGCTAACAAAGAGGAGGCGCTGGTGTTAAAACCCGAAGACGAATTTATTCATCCCTTTCCCCGGGACCTAAAGGAAACCTGGAAGGAAAACTGGTATTTCAATTTCATCGACCGCGAAAAGGGCATCTGGGGCTTCAACCACCTGAGCCTGGTCCGGAACAAGGGCAAGGCCCGTTTCACCGCCGCCCACGTGGTCCAGGGCCAGCCGCGCATCTATTCCAACGTGATCGAGATTCCCGGGTCCTTCCCCGGCAATCTCCTGACCGACGGCGTGGTCGCGATCAAGTGCCTGGAGCCGCTCCAGACCTACCAGGCGGATTACCGGGGTAAAGACCACGAGCTTCTCCTCCGGGTCGAAGGCCGTTTTCCTATCTATGATTACGAGCATGACCTCCAGGACGAGAAGGACATCTCCCTGAGCATGGCCCACTACGAGCAGAGCTGCCGGGTTACGGGCATCCTCAAGCTTAAAGGCAAGGAAATCCCGGTGGACTGCCTGGGCCAGCGGGATCACAGCTGGGGCTTCCGGGAGGAATCCAAGCTCAAGGGCTGGAACTGGCTGGTCGGCCAGTTCGACGACTGCGCCGTGAATATCATGATCACCCGGAAAGCCGAAGAGACGATTCCCGGCGGTTTCATCTCCAGTTCCCGGGGCGGGGTGCGCATTGTCTCGGTCGAGGTTAAGACCGAGTACGAAGCCGACGGCCTGAACCCGCTGGCTTCCACCTATACCGCCCAGGCCGAGGACGGACGGACGCTCCGGATCCAATCGAAGAAGTTCTCCCAGATCCGGCTCCCGGTGCAGAAAGGCGCCTTCGTCTACGAGAATTTCGCCGAGTTCACCCTCCTCGAAACCGGCCAGAAAGGGTCGGGGGTGGAGGAACATCTTTTGGGGCAATAGCCCCAAAAGATGTTCCGGGTTCAGCGTTCAAAGTTCAAGGCTCAAAGGAAATCAGAGAAACCAGATGAATCCAATAAAAAATCAAAATGATCTGAACGAACCCAATAAATCCGATAAACTTCACGAACCCATCAAACTTTTTTTGACGGCCCGGAAGATTCTGACACGCGTGTCCTTTAACCTTGAACCGTGAACCCTGAACCCTTGAACCCTTCTTAATCATGCCGCGCATCTATTTAGTAACTTCCTGGCAGGAGGTTTACCCCGAGCGCCTGAAAGGGGCCACCGCGGTGGTCATCGACGTCCTGGCCGCCACTACCAACATCATCACCGGGCTCGCCCACGGGGTGGAAAGGTTTATCCTAGCCCGGGACCGGGAGGAAACCGAGGCCCTGGCCCAAAAGCTCCCCCCGGAGAGCCGACTCCGGGCCGGGGAGATCGGCTCGAGCTTCATCCGGGAATTCGAGCTCTCCCCCCTGTCCTCCAATTTCCGCTCCCCCCGGGTCCGGGGCCAGACGATCGTCCTCAACACCACTAACGGCACCCGGGCCGCCTACGCCTGCCGCCCGGCCGCCCGGGTTATCCTCGCCGCCGTGGTTAACGCCCGAGCGGTGGTGGATTTCCTGGTCCGCGAGCAGACGGAAAAAATCACCATTGTCTGCTCCGGCAACCTGGGGAAAATCGCCTACGAGGATTTTTTCTGCGGCGGCCTTTTGGTGGAAAAGCTCCTGGCCTCCCGCGAGTACCGGACCAACGACGCGGCCCTGGCCGCCCGCGACGTCTACCGCCAGGGCCGGGAGCGGACTTTCCCCGCTTTCCTGGATACCCTTTCGAGCCGCGCCATCCTTACCTACGGCACCGAAGACGAGATCCGTTTCGCCGCCCAGGAAGATCTCTATTCGCTGGTCCCGGGAATGTCGCCCCATTCACCCCTGGGCCTGGAAATCCGGGCCTGAAAAAGCCGCTATTTTTTAAATCGGCCTAATATTTTAAAATATAAACACCGGAGGTCAGTCATGGGAAAAATTTCAGGAAAAAATCGGGATATTCTGATCGCGCTCATTCTGGTCGGAATCGTCATTGCCGCGGCCGGAAGTTACCTGCTCTACCGGCACTTCTTTGAGAAATACCTGACCTACGAAGACCGGATGTATGGCCTCAAGATCGATCACCCCGCCGACTGGCCCACGGCTTTCGAACACAAGATGATCAAGGAAAACCGGGTGATCAACATTATCGCCTTTTTGACCCCCGACAATAAGCCCGGCGACATCGACAACTTCGTCAATATCATCGCCTACCCTGTTCCCCAGGGGGTTTCACTCCCGGACCACGTGGCGAACGAAATCGTGGACATGCAAACCTTCTACCGCGGTTTCCAGATGCTCGACTCGAGCGACACCACCCTGGGGGGGCTCCCGGCCCACCGTTTGGTCTACACTTTCTCCCAAGGCGGAATCGAGTATAAAAAACTCCAGATCCATGTATTGAAAGGACAGCAGGGTTACGCCCTCGGCTATCTGCAGGACGTTAAAAACTTCGACTGGTATATGAGGCAGGTGGAAAAAATGGCCAAATCCTTCGAGTTCACCAAACCCTGAGGAACCTCCGGACGGGAATTTGCCTGGTTAACCTTTGGGGCGGAAAACCTTTTTCAGACCCGGCGGCGAAAACACCGATCGAAACCCCCGATGAACACCGAGGAAAAAATCCAGGCCATCGGTTCCAACCTCTCCCAGATGGAGAAAAACTGCCGCCCGGAGGAGCTCTGGCTGGTGGAGCTGATCCGGGAAAAGCTGGCCGAGGCCAACCAGCAGGTTCTGGATTATTTCCTCGAGATCACCAACCAGGAAAAGGCCAAGTTCACGGACTGGTTCCTCTCCCCGGAAGAATCCGACGATAAACTGCTCGAGATCACCAAGCTCGCCGCCGCGCTCCGGGAATGCGGGGTCAATCTCAAGAAACTCTCCCTCTCGGACAACGGCCGCGCTTACCGGGTGAGCGAGCTCCTGGAGCGCCCCGAGACACTCGAGGGACGGCTCCAGGACAAGCTCCATTCCCTGCTTTCCGGCGAAAACAAGAAAATTGAAATCACCGGGCAGGTCAAGATGCTTGAGTGCCTGGTGGGCTGTGGGAACGAGGAAGAAAGGCCGAACCCGGCCCCGGAGGCGGCCGCCTGCCCGCCGACCCCCGAGGAAGACAGCGAGACCGAGCCCCACCTGAACGAGTTCTGGAATAAAAAGATCCAGCCCGACTACCTGCGGATCGAGGTTTACAACCCCGCGAGCTTTCTGGACAAGGTGCCCCGGATCTTGAGCCGGGAACTGCTGGACAGCTTCATCTTCTCCCCCCAGGAAAAGCAGACCATCGAACAGGTCGACGGGAAAAAAAACATCCAGAAGATCGTCGATTCAAGCCCGACCAAGTACGATGCCATCAATTTCTTCATTTACCTGAAGCGGAAAAGGGTGCTGGAATGGTAATCTAAAATCAATTACCAATAACCAAATCCCAAGCTCCAAAAAATAGATCCAAATTCTAAATTCAAATACTTAAACAAATAAACAAAACTATAATAAATTTCCGTTTCTTATTCATTGGTCATTGGTATTTGTTTGGTAATTGGAATTTGGTTATTGGTTATTAACGAAAGGTCAAAATCATGTCCAAAGTATTGGTTTTAGGCGGTTCGGGCAAAGTGGGGAGCATGGCGGTGAAAACCCTGGCCGGGCTCCCGGAGTTCAAAAGCGTGGTGATCGGCGATCTCGATCTGGCCGGGGCGCGGAAAATCGCCGCCGCCGCCGGGAAAAAGGTTTCGGCCGTGAAGGTGGACGCCCGCAGTCCGCAAAGCCTGCAAAAGGCGATCCGGGGGACGGATATCGTCCTCAACTGCACCGGCCCCTTCTATCTCTTCGCCTCCCCGATCCTCAAGGCCGTGATCCGCGCGAAAGTCAATTACGTCGATATCTGCGACGACGTGGACGCCACTCTCGAAATCCTGAAAATGGACGCCGCCGCGAAAAAGGCGGGGATCACCTGCCTGATCGGAATGGGCAGTTCCCCGGGGGTGACCAACCTCCTGGCCCGCTTTGCCGCCGAGACCCTTCTGGAGGAAACCGAGGCGATCGATATCTACCACGCCCACGGCGGCGAGCCGGAGGAAGGCGAAGGCGTGATCGCCCACCGCTTCCACTGCATGTCCATCGACGTCCCCCAATTTATCGACGGCGAGCTGAAATACGTCGGCTTTCTCTCCCCGGAGGGAATCGCCCTCCGGGAGGAGGTGGATTTCCACCTGCTCGGTGACGGAATCCGGGTCTATCCCTATCCTCACCCCGAGCAGATCACGCTCCCCCGCTACCTGAAGGTCCGGCGGGTCACCAACAAGGGTACCGTCCTCCCCGAGGAGTATTACCACCTGATCCTGAAAATCGTCGACCTCGGCCTCCACCATCGGGAGCCCCTCAGGGTGAAAGGTAAAACCCTGAGCATCTACGATTTCTCCATCGCCTACATCCTGAAGGAAAGGGAGCGGATCCTGAAGGAAACCCGGTTCGGCTCCCAGAAGGGCTGCGTCAAGGTGGTGGCGACCGGCCGGAAAGACGGCAAACCCCGCAAATACATCTTCTCCATGGCCTCGCAAAGCCAAGCCCTGGGCGAGGGCACCGGCATCCCGGCCGCCCTCGGGGTGGTCCTGATGAACCGCGGCCAGATCACGGAGAAGGGCGTCCTTCCCCCCGAGGCCTGCGTCAATCCCCTGGAATTCATCAGCCTGATCAACGAGGTGGTCAAGCCGGGGAAGGACGGCAAATCCTTCGAGGGCTTGATCATTGACAGCGTGGACGAAAACGGAAAAGTCGAGCGGACGGTTCTTTAGAAAAGCACCCAAGTACGAAGCAGTCAGGCAGCCAAATAATCAATTAGGATGAAAGATAAATACATCCTCGCCATCGACCACGGCACCACCGGGGCCAAGACGGCCCTCTTCTCCACCCGCGGCGAGGCCCTGGGATTCGAGTTCGAAGCCACCCCGATCCATCTCTTCGAGGGGGGCGGGGCCGAGCAGGACCCCGAGGACTGGTGGCGGGCGATCGTCCAGACCACCCGCCGCCTCCTGGAAAGGAAGCTCGCGCCCCGGGAGGACATTGTCGCCGTCGCCTGCTCGAGCACCTTCGCGTCCACCGTGGCGGTGGACGCCGCGGGAAAGCCCTTGATGAATTCCCTCACCTGGATGGACTCCCGGGGAGCCCCCGAGGTAAAAAGCCGGATGGAAGGTTTCCTCAATCTCCAGGGATACTCTATATCCAACATTTTGAAATGGATCCCGCGGGCCGGCGGCGCCCCCGCCCTCTCCGGAAAAGACGACGCCGGGCACATCCTCTTCTGGAAAAACCGCCGCCCCGAGATATACGCCCGGACTCACATGTTCCTAGGCAGCAAGGATTACCTGAATCTCCGCCTGACCGGCAAGATCGCGGCTTCCCCTGATTCCATCGCCCTTTTCTGGCTGGCCGATATCCGGGACATCAACAACGTCAGATATGACCAGACCCTGCTCCGGGCCCTGGGGGTGGACGGGAGTAAACTTCCCCCACTCCGGTCCTCGATCGACATCCTCGGAACGCTCGCCCCGGAGGCCGCCCGCGACCTCGGGCTTCCCGAAACCGTCCGGGTCATCGTCGGCTCCGCCGATCTCCAGTCGGCCTGCGTGGGCTCCGGGGCGGTCCGGGATTACGAGGCCCACGTTTACGTCGGAACCTCCTCCTGGATTCTCTGCCATATTCCCTTCAAAAAAACCGACGTCCTGCACATCATCACCTCCCTGCCCTCGGCCATCCCCGGAAAATACTTCTGCGCCAACGAGCAGGATACCGCGGGCGGGAGCCTCCTTTTCCTGATCAACAACCTGCTTTTTCCCTCCGACGGGCTGGCCGCCGTTCCTCCCCCGGAAGACATCTTCGAACGCCTCGACCGGGCCGCGGCCCGGGTGCCGGCCGGGAGCAACGGGGCGATCTTCACCCCCTGGCTGAACGGCGAGAAAACCCCGGTGGAAGACAAGAACCTCCGCGGCGGGTTTTACAACCTCTCCCTGCGGACCTGCCGGGAGGACCTGGTCCGGGCGGTTCTGGAGGGTGTCGCTTTAAACTCGCGGTGGGTGTTCCAGTACGTTGAAAAATTCGTGAAAAGAAAGCTTGATCCCCTTAACCTCATCGGCGGAGGGGCGCGCCTGAATACCTGGGGTCAGATCTTCGCGGACGTTTTTGACCGAACCGTCCGGCAGGTCCAGGATCCCCTCCTCGGCAACGCCCGGGGGGCGGCCTTCCTGGCTTCCGTGGCCCTGGGCTATATCAAATTCGAGGATATCCCCAGCCTGGTCAAGTTCGCCAATATTTACCAACCCAATCCGGGTAACCGAAAGATATATGACGATCTTTTCCGGGAATTTTTAAACATCTACAAGAACAATCGACGGATGTTCAGAAGGTTAAACAAGTGAAAAAAACCACCGCGACCGAAAGAAAGCCCGCCCAAATCTCCTTTGCCCAGAAAAGAATGAGAAACCTGATCAAGGTTATCAACGGAGCCTCGCTCCGGCTCCTGGGCCTATCCGATCCGGAAAACAGCCGGCTGGGAAAATTGGCCCGCAAACTCCCGCGACCCCGGAAGTCCGCAAAGGGACCTGACGGCCTGAAACGATCGAAAGGATTGAAATCCAAGTACATCGACCTGAGTCAATTCAACCTCGATCCCTTCATCGAAAGGAAAATGGTGACCAGGTCCTTTCGGATTTTCGGACGGATCATCAGCGGGGTGATCAAATCGAGAAGGGATTACCGGAAAGAGCTGGCTTCCCCTTCCCGCCCGCCGAAACCGGCCCCCCGGGAATTCTGGAACGAGGTGATCGCACGGGCGGAATCGCTGGGGATCGGCTTGGTGGGCTTCGCCCCGGTGGATGAAAACCTGATTTTCACCAGCGACTTCGTCGGCAAGATGGACCGGTTATACGCAAACGGGATTGTCCTGGGAATGGAAATGGATTTTACCGCCATCGATTCGGCGCCGGGGCCGGAGGCGGGCTTGGAGGCCATGCGGATTTACGCGGAGCTGGGGGTCGCCACCAACCGGCTCGCCGATTTCATCCGCTCCCGGGGCTACCGCGCGATCGCCTGCCATCCTCTCGGGGGACCGATCCTTTACCCGGCCATGGCAGTCCGGGCCGGCCTGGGCGAGATGGGAAGAAGCGGGCTCCTGATCACGAAAAGGTACGGTCCCCGCCAGCGGCTGTCCTTGGTCTCGACCGACGCCTCCCCCCTCCCGGAAACCGCTCCCCCTAAACTCGGAATCTCGGAATACTGCGACCAATGCCGAAAGTGTGTTTCCGCCTGCCCGGCGGGCGCGGTTCTGAAAGAACCGGGGGTGAAGGAAAACGGGATAATCACCCGAATCGATCAGGACAAATGCATCGGGTATTTCTACGAAGCCATGGGCTGTTCAATTTGCCTGAAGGTCTGCCCCTTCCACCAGCGGGGTTATGACCGGGTGATTAAAACCCGGAAAAATTCCCCGATCGAATCGACCACGACCAAGAAAAAATAGGAACCTCCGGCCAAGGCGTGGGGTTCGCTTCGGCCTCGCCGGGAAGGATCTTTCCGGGGGTCGAACAACCCTCAATCCTGACGCAGATACCTTTTGATCGCGGAATGATCGCCGGCCAGGATAAAGGTAAGCAGCTTTTTATCGAGAGAGAAAATTATCCGGATTTTCAATCCCGCCCGGATTTCCCAGTAAGGATGCCGCAGTTTTTTCAGACCCAGTCCCGCGGTTTTCTCCGAGGTTTCAAGATATCGAAAGAGCGCATCGATCGCCTGGGTCACCCTCTCTTTTAAACTGGGCTCGAGACTGGCGAAGGATCGGTCGAAGGAACTTAGGTAGCGGACGATCATTAGGGTTTTGGCATCCGCTTCCTTAGATGTTCCCGGGCATCTTCCAGAGATGAATACTCCTGGTATTTCTTCTTTTTTACCTGCCGGCAAACGCACGCCCCCAGGGCTTCCCAATCCTCTTCGCAGAAGGATTCCTCCAGCCGGACCGGCTTGAGGATAATCTCCGAACCCCTGGCGGTAGGTTCGAGGAAGTCTCCGGGTTTTATTCCCGCCGCTTTAAGAAATCCGGCCGGGAGGGTAATTTGATTCTTCACGTTGATCTGGCGCAGTTTGTTCATGATCCTCCACCCCCGATAATGGACTTTTTCCTACTATCATAATATCTGAATTTTCGAAAATAGGCAATAAATTTCCGATTTACAATCTTCAGCGAATGGATAATCCGCAGAAATAATATCAAAGCTGACAAACCAAAAACATATATGAGAATTCTTCTAGTGTAATGTCCCATAAATAACTTGCATAATTATTTAAGCTGGGGTATCCTCATAATAGAAAGAAAGGAGGATACCCTTGAAAGCTGGACGTCCCAAAACCATGATTAAACTTTCTCAGGAAGAACAAGGGCAACTTCA
>JAPLJI010000075.1 GCA_026388655.1 Pseudomonadota bacterium | reverse complement strand
CCCGGAGGCTAAGCGAGGTCGGTTTCAACCTGAAGTTCGGGGCGCGTTTCCTGAAGCGCAAGATTGACGAGCTGGTTAGAATTCCACTTACCCGGGACTGGAAAACCGGAGATATATTTAAGCTGGTCCTGGAGGCCAACGGGTTAGTCAAAGTAGAGATGGGGGGTGAATGAACCGATGAAGGATCAAGAAGAAGACCAGGATTTGAAGGTAACCGATCGGAGAAGGTTCGTCATTGACGAGAAAGGGGACGTGACGGTTCGCCCGGAGGATGCCACCCAGAAGGAATCCCAGGAGGAAGCCCCGGCCGGGCCCCGGGCGGAGGAGCCGCCCCGGGAAAAGAAACGCGGGTTTTTCCGGAGAAAGGATAAACCCCATCCGGAAGCCGCTTCGGAGCCGCGGGAACCGGCCCATCCCCGGGGAGAGATCGATTTTTCCGGTTTTGTGCTTTCCCTGGCCACCTCGGTGATGATCCACCTCGGGGAGGTGCCTGATCCGCTCTCCCGGGAGACTACGGTGGAACTGCCCCTGGCCCAGCAGACCATTGATATCCTGTCCATGATCAAGGAAAAGACCAAGGGCAATCTCAGCCAGGACGAGGAGATGCTTTTAAACGACCTGCTGACCGATCTCCGGATGCGGTTCGTGGAAAAGGTCAAAAAATACGGCTCCCCGGAAGGAAAATAGCGAAACCCCTCACCCTCCCCTTCAGGGTGGATCTCTTTCCCTCGACCCTGAGGGTCCTCGCCCGAGGGATTGAGGTGAGGGGGAATTTTGAATTTGGACATCTAGGAAATTAATTCTTAAACCAAGGCAGGAGGCAAGATGAATCGCAAAAATTGGTTCATTTTTCTGGGGGTAGTTCTCGGGGCTTTTATCGGGGGGATGTTTCTTTCCGCCGAGTTTCCGGGCTTGCCGTTCCTGCCCAACGCGACCGTCAAGGCGGAAACCCAGAACGCTCCGGTCCCCGCGGCGTCCAAGCCGGTGGTCGCGCCCAATCCCTCCGGGTGCCCGTCTTTCGCCGCGCTGGCCAAACAGTCTTCCCCCACGGTGGTGAACATCTATACCACCAAAACCTTCAAAGGGGGAAGGTCGATGTTCCAGATGCCGCAGAGGCGGGGCCAAGGCCAGCAGGGGGATCCTTTCGAGGAATTTTTCAAATATTTCGAGGGAACCCCCCGCCCGGAAATGAAACAGCGGAGCCTCGGTTCGGGCTTCATCATCTCCGAGGATGGCTACATAATGACCAACAACCACGTGATCGAGGGGGCCGACGAGATCAAGGTGATCCTGGACAACGACAAGCGCTACGACGCCAAGCTCATCGGCCGGGATGCCAAGACGGACATCGCCTTGATCAAGATCGAGGAAAAGGATCTGGCTTTCGCCCCGCTGGGCGACTCCAGCGTACTCCAGGTGGGGGACTGGGTCATGGCCATCGGCAATCCCTTCGGGCTCTCCCACACGGTGACCGCCGGGATTGTTTCCGCCATCGGCCGGATCATCGGGTCGGGACCCTATGACAATTTCATCCAGACCGACGCGTCGATCAATTTCGGCAACTCGGGCGGACCCCTGATCAACATGAAGGGCGAGGTGATCGGGATCAACTCGCAAATCGTGGCGGGAGGGCAAGGGATCGGCTTCGCCATCCCGATCAACATGGCCAAGGATTTCCTGCCCCAGCTCAAGGAAAAGGGCAAGGTGACCCGGGGTTATCTCGGGGTTTTGATCCAGACCCTGACCCCGGACCTGGCCGAATCCATGGATCTGAAGGCCAAGGAAGGGGCCCTGGTCTCGCAGGTGGTTCCGGGGAGCCCCGCGGATAAGGCGGGGTTCAAGGTGGGGGACGTGGTGGTGGAATTCGACGGCAAGAAAATCACTTCCCACCATGATCTGCCCGCCCTGGTGGCCACCACCCCGATCGGGAAAAAAGCCAGGGTGATTATCATTCGGGATAAGAAGGAAAAAGAGATGTCGATCGAGGTCGGCGAACTCAAGGACGAACAGCTGGCCCAGGTCGAACCGGGCCAGGTTCCCGCGAATGACCTCGGGATCGAGGTCCAGGAATTGAACCCGGAGACCGCCCAGGAACTCGGGGTGAAGGACCGCCGCGGGGTGGTGGTCACCGGGGTGATCCAGGGCAGTCCCGCCGAGGAGGTCGGGTTACGAATTGGAGATGTCATCCGGCAGGTCAACCGGAAGCCCATCCAGAATTTCGAGGATTATCAAAAACAGCTGGCCCGGGCGGAAAAGGGAAAATCCATCCTGTTACTGGTGGAAAGGGAAGGCCAGGCGTTCTTCGTGGTGATTGAAAAGTAGAATAAGTTGTGAGAGGAAATTTGTCGAATGCGGCCCGAAAAGTTTACGATCAAGACCCAGGAAGCGCTCTCGGCGGCCCAGCAGGAGGCCGGGTCCCGTCACCATGCCCAGATGGAGGTGGAACACCTGCTTCTGGCCCTGCTCAAGCAGGAAGGGGGGGTGGTTCCGGAACTCCTGGAAAAGCTCGGGTCCGGCCCGGGCCGGGTCCAGGCCGAACTGGAAAAAATCCTGGCCCGGATTCCCACGATTTCCGGGGTCCAGGAGATCTATCTTTCTCCCCTCCTGAAGCGGGTTTTGGACCGGTCTCTCGAGATCGCCACCCGGCTCCGGGATGAATACGTCAGCTCCGAGCATATCCTGCTGGCGGTCCTGGAAGAGAAGGAGGGCCCGGCCGTCCAGCTCCTGGCGAACCTGGGGGTGACCCCGGACGCGGTCCTCCGGGCGCTCACGGAGATCCGGGGTTCGCAGCGGATCACCGACCAGAACCCCGAGGAGAAATACCAGGCGCTCAAGCGTTACAGCCGGGACCTGACCGAATCCGCCCGCCGGGGCAAGCTCGACCCGGTGATCGGCCGGGACGAGGAAATCCGCCGGGTGGTCCAGGTGCTTTGTCGCCGGACCAAGCACAACCCGGTCCTGATCGGCGATCCCGGGGTGGGGAAAACCGCGATCGTCGAGGGCCTGGCCCAGCGGATCGTTTCGGGGGACGTTTCCGAGACGATCAAGGGGAAGTCGGTGCTGGCCCTGGACCTGGGGTCGCTGGTGGCCGGAACCAAGTACCGGGGGGAATTCGAGGACCGGCTCAAGGCGGTGCTCAAGGAGATCTCCGAGCGCGAGGGCGAAATCATTCTCTTTATCGATGAGCTCCATACCCTGGTGGGGGCGGGCGCGGCCGAGGGGGCGGTGGACGCCTCCAACATGCTGAAACCCGCCCTGGCCCGGGGGGAACTGCACTGCGTGGGAGCCACCACCGTGGATGAATACCGCAAACACATCGAGAAGGACGCGGCTCTGGAACGACGCTTCCAGCCCATTCTCGTGCGCGAGCCCTCGGTGGAGGACACCATTTCCATCCTCCGGGGATTGAAGGAGAAATACGAGGTCCACCACGGGGTCCGGATCAAGGATTCCGCCCTGATCGCGGCGGCCACCCTCTCCCAGCGCTATATCTCCGACCGGTTTCTGCCGGACAAGGCCATCGACCTGATCGACGAGGCCGCCTCGCGGCTCCGGATCGAGATCGACAGCGTGCCGGTGGAGATCGACGAGGTCGAAAGAAAGATCGTCCAGCTCGAGATTGAGCGGGAGGCGCTCCGAAAGGAGACCGGGGAGGATACCGTCCGCAACCGGGAGAAGGTGGAACAGGAGATCGCCCGGTTGGCCGCCGAGCGGGACAAGCTCCGGGAGCACTGGAAACAGGAAAAGGAGATTATCGGCCGGATCCGGAAGATCAAGGAGGAGATCGAAGCTGTCCGGACCGAGGAGCAGAAGGCCGAGCGGGAGGGCGAATTGGGCCGGGTGGCGGAGCTCCGGTACGGGAAACAGCTGAATCTCAAGCGCGAGATGGAAGCGGTCCAGAAAAAGCTCGCCGAGTTCCAGGCCAGCCAGAAAATGCTGAAGGAAGAGGTGGATGAGGACGATATCGCCGAAATCGTGGCCAAAGGGACCGGGATCCCGGTTTCCCGGCTGGTGGAGGGGGAGCGGGAGAAGCTCCTGCACATGGAGGACCGGCTGCGCCAGCGGGTGGTGGGGCAGGACCAGGCCCTGGTCCTAGTCTCCCAGGCTGTGCGCCGGGCCCGGGCCGGGCTCAAGGATCCCAACCGGCCGATCGGGTCCTTCATTTTCCTGGGACCGACCGGGGTGGGCAAAACCGAGACCGCCAAGGCCCTGGCTGAGTTTCTCTTCGATACCGAGGTGGCCATCGTCCGGGTGGACATGTCCGAGTTCATGGAGAAGCACTCGGTGGCCCGCCTGATCGGGGCGCCCCCGGGCTACGTCGGTTACGAGGAGGGGGGATACCTGACCGAGGCTGTCCGCCGGAGGCCCTACGCGGTGATCCTGATGGACGAGATCGAGAAGGCCCACCAGGAGGTTTTCAACGTCCTGCTCCAGATCCTGGACGACGGCCGGCTCACGGACGGGAAGGGCCGGACGGTGGATTTCCGCAACGCCGTGGTGATCATGACCTCCAACATCGGTTCGCAGGACATCGCCGAGCTCGGGAGCGATTATGAAAGGATGCGGAAACGGGTCCTGGAATCCCTCCGGGATAAATTCCGCCCGGAATTTTTGAATCGGATCGATGAGATCATCATTTTCCGGAACCTGGCCCGGGAGGATTTGAAATCGATCGTGGATATCCAGGCCAAACTGCTCCAGCGGCGTTTGCAGGAAAAGGGCCTGGCGGTGGAGCTGTCCCCGGAAGTCAAGGAATACCTGGCCGAACGGGGTTTTGACCCGGTCTACGGGGCCCGCCCGCTCAAGCGGGTGATCGAAAAAAGCATTTACGACGCCCTGGCCCAGAGGATCCTCGAGGGTGATTTCGCGGAAGGGGACATGATTGCCATCGGCTTGGACCGTCGCAAGGGGGAGCTGACCTTTACCCGGAGACAAAAACAGGGGACAATCACGTACCTTTCTGACAAAAGTGGATAAAGAGGAAGGAAGAACAAAATCTCGATAAACACCGGAAAGTCCGGAACCCTCAGTCGATAGCATAAAGTCCGGTTCTTATGTTTTCTGCGTAAGGTTGTCGTCGTACTTTTTCGTCATTCCCGCGCAAGCGGGAATCCAGTAAAATACTAGAGAAGAAGAAATAACGGGGGAAATATGACGAAACCTGGACGAGATGAAGCCGGGACCCTTCTGGACCGGGTCGATTTTTTCCGGCGGATGGAGCCGGAATTGAAGAAACACCTGCTCAAGCTGGTGCAGTTGCGCCGGTTCGAGCGGGAGGGGGTCATCCTCACCCAGGAGGAAGCCGGGACCTCGCTGTATTTCATCTTCGAGGGGAGGGTCAAGGTGGTCCTCTACGGGGAGGACGGCAAGGAGATCACCCTCTCCACCCTGGGGACGGGGGCTTTCTTCGGGGAGATGGCCATGATCGACGGGGAGCCCCGCTCCGCCTCGGTGGTGGCCCTGGAGGAGACCGGTCTCCTGATTATCACCCAGAAGGATTTTCTCGGCCTGATCCGCCGTTATCCCCGGGTGGCCATCGAGTTCCTCTCGGAGATGAGCCGGAGGTTAAGGAAGGCGGACGAGATGATCGGCAGCCTCGCCCTTCTCGATGTCGCGGGGCGGGTGGCGCGTTTCCTCCTCAACCTGGCCAAGGAGGAAGGGGTCCAGGAAGCGGGGGGCATGATCGTTTCCAGCCGGCCCACCCACCAGGAGATCGCCAGCCGGATCGGAACCACCCGGGAGACCGTGACCCGGGTGCTGGGGGAACTGGTTAGCCGGGGATACATCACCATCAAGGGGAAGAAGGTAATCGTCCACGAGTCCTTGCCCCCGCCCGCCCGGCTGTCCCTGCGCTAGCGCGATCTTCGGCATTTCTTGAGTAATAGGGGAGGAGATCAGGGTGGGGGAAATTTTCCATGCGCAAGAAGATTGTCAAGATCGAGGCCCCGGCCAAGCTTAACCTGGGACTCCGAATTTTAGGGAGGAGGCCGGACGGCTACCACGAGATCCGCTCGCTGATGATCCGGATCTCGCTTCGCGATGAAGTGTCCCTGCGGGAGGCGGGATCCGGGATCCGGGTGACCAGCGGCCATCCGGAGATTCCGGGAGGCGAAGGAAACCTCGCCTTTCGGGCGGCTCGGCTGTTCGCGGAGGAATTCGGACCGGTGCCCGGGCTGGAGATAAAAATCCGGAAGGACATCCCGGTCGCGGCCGGTTTGGGCGGAGGCTCCAGCGACGCGGCCGCGGTCCTGGAAGGCTTAAGGCGGATGTTTGCCCCCCGGCTCCCGGTTAGAAAACTCCGGGAAGTCTCGGCGCGGATCGGGGCCGACGTCCCCTTCTTTCTTTTTCCCGGGGCGGCTCGGGTGGCCGGGATCGGGGAGAGACTTTCCGCTTACCGGGGCGGGCTCCCACCCGCGTTTCTCCTGGTTAACCCCGGGGTTAAGGTGAGTTCCCAGTGGGCCTATTCGGAATGGGACCGGGATTTCTGGGACAGATCCGAAGGAAAAGGAACCGGGGCGGAATTGACCGACAACGACGCGGGCAATATGATTAAAATGGACGGCCGGTTAAGACCCCCGGGTGCGAGGGGCTGGGCCGGCCAAGGAATAAACTGGGATGAAATTCTCCGGAACGATCTCGAACCGGAGGTGCAAAAAGCCTTTCCGTCCGTCCGGGAGGTGCGGGGCCGGTTGCTGGCGGCGGGAGCCCTGGGGGCGGGGATGAGCGGAAGCGGCCCCACTTTTTTTGGGGTATTCGCAAGTCCTGCAAAGGCTTTCCAAGCCGCCCGGGATTTGAAAAAAGAACCCGGCTGGTCTGTCTGGGCGGTTAAACCCATCGACTAGGATGCGAGAAAAGTGGCACAGGCGAGAAAAGCGAGAAAGGGGCAAAAACATAGAGTAAATATCGGGTTTGCCTGGTTTTTCTCGACCCATTGAACCCATGAATCCTGGAACCATATTCTCCAAACTTGAAACTATAAATTCGAAACTCGAAACTTGTTTTTATTTGATTGGGGCGTCGCCAAGCTGGTAAGGCACGGGACTTTGGATCCCGCATTTCGGAGGTTCGAATCCTCCCGCCCCAGCCACTTTATTAATTGCGGATTTACGATTGACGAATGACGAATGAAAACCGAAGAAATGGAATGAAAGGAATTAGCTCTTTTGATTATCTTAATAAATCCAACATATTTATTGTTCAATCGTCAATCTAAAATCGTCAATCGTCAATTCGCATAAATATAATTATCATAATGTGGGGCTTGAAAGCTTCGGCCCGTTGGATTATATAAAATATCTGTCGTTTTCACATATAGGATTTTTATCCGGTGAAAAAACCGGGTTTCGATAGAATAAATCAGGGAGGATATAAACCGTGCAGGAGATGAAAGTTTTCGCCGGGACGTCCAACATCCCCCTGGCTCAGAAGATCGCGGAATACCTGGAGATCAAGCTGGGCCAGGCGGAGGTCCGGACCTTCAGTGATGGTGAGATCTTCGTGGAAATCGGCGAGAACACCAGAGGGGCGGAGGCATTCGTAATCCAGTCCACCTCCCACCCCGGGAACGATCATCTGATGGAGCTTCTGATTATGATCGACGCCCTGAAGCGGGCCTCCACCAAGTCCATTACCGCGGTGATGCCTTATTACGGCTACGCCCGGCAGGACCGGAAGGTCCAGCCCCGGACCCCGATCACGGCCAAGCTGGTGGCGGACCTGCTTTCCGCGGCGGGGGCCGACCGGGTGATCACGGTCGACCTGCATGCCGGGCAGATCCAGGGTTTTTTCAACATACCGGTGGATAATCTTTACGCCACCAAGGTGATCCTGGATTACGTCCGGGACAACCTCCCCAAGGAAATCGTGATCGTGGCGCCGGATGCCGGGGGGGTGGAGCGGGCCCGGGCCTTTGCCAAGCGCCTGAACTGCGGGCTCTGTATCATCGACAAGCGCCGCGACACCCCCAACGTGGCCAAGGCGATCAATATCATCGGGGAGGTGGCCGGCCTGACCGCAGTCATCGTGGACGACATGGTGGATACCGCCGGCACCCTGACCGAATCGGCCGAAGCCATCATGCGCAACGGGGCCAAGGAAGTCTATGCCGCCTGTTCCCACCCGGTGCTTTCCGGGCCGGCCCTGGACCGGGTCAACGCCTCGGTCATTCGGGAACTGGTGGTCACGGATACAATCGATTTGAAGGATAAGCCCAAACGATGTCCGAAGTTGAAAATGGTTTCCGTCGCCGGCCTTTTAGGTGAAGCGATCCGCCGGGTTTACCAGGGCATGTCGGTCAGTTCGCTTTTCGTGTAAATTGAGGCGAGGAGCTCGAAAGGAGGAGTAAATTGATTCGAAGCAGTCTTACCGCGAAGCTCAGACAGGGAAGGGGAAAACAATTCGCGCGCCGGGTGCGGAATCAGGGGATGATCCCGGCGGTGCTCTATGGGCCGGGAAAGGAATCCCGGAATCTCGAAGTCAACCCCAAGGACCTGACCCGGGCGATCAGCACCAAGGCGGGTGAGAATACCCTGATCGATCTGACGGTCGAAGGGGAAGCGGCACGGGTGGTCCTCCTCCGGGAGCTCCAGGTGGACACGATTTCCCGGGAGTATCTTCACGCCGACTTATATGAGGTTCCCATGGATAAGAAGGTCAAGGTGCTCGTTCCCATCGCCGTCCGGGGGGAAGCCCTGGGGGTGAAGGAGGGCGGAATCCTGGACCAGATCATCCGTGAGATCGAGGTTTCCTGCCTGCCCACGGAAATTCCGGAACAGCTCGAGGTGGATGTGAGCGCCCTGAAGATCGGGGGAGCGGCGCACGCGAAGGATATCCCCCTGCCCCCGGGGGTGGAGATCATGGTCGACGCGGACCAGACCGTGGCTATGGTAGCGGCCCCGCGGAAGGAAGAGGAACTGGCGCCGGCGGTCCCGGCGGCCGAGGCGGCCCCTGAGGAGCCCGAGCGGATCGGGGAGAAGAAGCCCGAAGGCGAAGAAGGGGAAGAGAAAGCGGAATCCGGCAAGGAGAAAGCCCCCAAGGAGAAGGCTCCCAAGGAAAAAGCTCCCAAGGAAAAGGGAGAAGCTCCCAAAGAGAAAGAAAAGAAGCCCAAGGAACGGGACAAAAAATAACCGGGTTAGTCGCGAGGATTTTAAGTTAACAGGATTTGATTGCTTCATCGCCCCCATTGTTTAATGAAAGCCATCCTCCCCCTGGAGGGCCTCCGGCTCAGTAGAGCCTCTGGCTCGGAGAGGGGAGGACGGAGGTGGGGGTGAAATTGAAGATATATTTTTCCCCCTCTCCTTCATCCCCTCCCACCTGGGGAGGGGTCTATACTTTATTGGAGGGTACCCCTGTGATCCCGCAGGGTGGAACAATATTTATCAAACAAGTTTGAGAATTTTCTTTCGGTTTGATCGCTATCTTTTTAATCAGGCATGACTCTCGCGGCGAAAAAGAATTCCTGGGATTTTTTACTGGCCGGGTTGGGCAATCCCGGGAGAGATTATCAGAAAACCCGACACAGGCGGTGGCCCGCTGGCTTAAATTCCTGAAATTGCCGGCCGGGAACCTGGTGGTGATCCATGACGACCTGGACCTTCCCTTCGGAAAGATCCGGATCAAGAACCGGGGCGGGGCGGGTGGACATCGCGGGGTGGAGTCGGTGATCGCCGGCCTGGGGACCCCGGAATTTATCCGGGTGAGGGTGGGCATCGGGCGGCCGGCGGCGGAGATGGAGGAGGCCGATTACGTGCTTTCCGAGTTTTCCCGGGAAGAAAAACGCGAGGTTCCCCGGGTCGTGGAATCGGCCCGGGACGCGGTCCTGACCATCCTGGAGTCCGGGATCGACAAAGCCCAGTTAAAATATCATTCCTTATGATTTCAAATTCCAATTACCAAACAAGTTCCAATTACCAATCACCAATAACCAATAGGTAATCACCAATAACCAATTAACAAATTCCAAACGGAACAAACCAAACATCAATTTTAAATTTAAAAACGGAAAAATTATTCGTAATTTTAGTTTTTAATTGTCTGAGTTTAGGTATTGTGATTTGGTTATTGGTTATTGATTATTGACATTTTGTTTGGTGATTGGGATTTGGTAATTGGTCATTGGTTTTTGATATGGGTTTTTCCTGCGGCATTGTCGGTCTTCCCAACGTGGGCAAATCCACGATCTTCAACGCCCTGACGTTTTCCCGCGTTCCGGCGGAAAATTATCCCTTCTGCACGATCGACCCCAACCGGGGGGCGGTGCCGGTGCCGGATCAGCGCCTGCGGCATCTATCCGAGGTCATCCGCCCGGAGAAGACCACGCCCACCTTGCTGGAATTCATCGACATCGCCGGGCTGGTGCGCGACGCCCACAAGGGGGAGGGGCTCGGGAACCAGTTCCTCGAGCACATCCGCCGGGTGGACGCGGTGGCCCACGTGGTCCGGAAATTCATCGAGCCGGACGTGGCCCACCTGGGCCAAGACGCGGAACCCGATCCGCGTTCGGACGTGGAGATTGTTGAAACCGAGCTCCTCCTGGCCGATCTCACGGTGGTGGAGCGGAGGATCGAAAAGGTCTCCAAGGAGGCCAAGAGCGGCAACAAGGAGAAAATCAAGGAGAAGAAATTGCTGGAATCCCTCCGGGAACTCCTGGCCCGGGGGGAGCCGGCCCGGAGCTTCCCGCGCCCGGATTTCACCGAGGAAGAGAGGAGGCTTTACCGGGATTTGAACCTGATCACGGGAAAACCGGGGATGTATATCCTGAACCTGGGGGAGGAAGAACTGGAAAAAGAAGCGCAGGCGGTCGGGGCGGTGAAGCAGGCCCTCCCGGCCGGCGCCGAGGTGGCCCCGGTATTCGGGAAGATCGAGTCGGAAGTCAGCCAGCTCGCCGAGTTGGAGAGGCAGGATTTTCTCAAGGAGATGGGGATCAAAGAATCGGGTCTGGAGAAAATTATCCAGACCGGTTACCGGATCCTCAACCTGGTGACTTTTTACACCACCGTGGGGCCCGAGCTCCGGGCCTGGACGGTGCCCCGGGGTACGAAAGCCCCCCAGGCGGCGGGCAAGATCCATACCGATATCGAGCGGGGGTTTATCCGGGCCGAGGTGGTGACCTACGCGGATTTCGACAAACACGGTTCTCTCCACGCGGTCCGGGACGCGGGGAAATTCCGGGTCGAAGGCCGGGACTATGAAATCGCCGACGGGGACATCGTTTACTTCCGCTTCAATGTTTAGATAGCAGCCAAGCAGCCAAGCACGCTTCCTTCGACCTGGCTCAGGACAAGCCGCTTCCAAGCAGCCGAGACACAAAATCAAGTCAAAGGGGACGAGGATTCAAGGGTTCGAGTGAGATAAAGTAAATCTAATTGCGATAATTCTCAAACTTGTTCTCCAAATCGTGAAACAATTCAAGGAATGCCAAACAATTCCAAGGGTCCGTTTCGAAACCTGAGCCGCCGGGACTTCCTGAAACTCTCCGCCCTGGCGACTGCTTCCCCTTATGCCTTTTCCGGATGCAGTCTGAAGATGATGAGTCCGGAGCTCCGCGAGCTGGCCCGAAAAAACCCCGGGGTCACGGAGGCCCACCTGAAACTGGTGGATTTTTATTCCCAGACCTTTCTCCTGGGGCCGCCGGCGGAAAAGGAGCTTCTCGACCTGGTGGCCCACCTCTTCACCCCGGAAGAGGCCGAAATCGCCCAGCACCTGCCTTTTATCTACGGGCGAACGGCTAAATCGATTTCCCGGAAGGTGAACCGGCCGGTGGACGAGATAGAGGCCGGCCTGGCCCGGATGGCGGATGAGAAGCGGACGGTAATCTCCATGAGGGAAGAGGAGGTTCGGATGGTCATGGCCATCGTGGCCAGCCGAAATCCCCGGGTTGAGTATCCGAAAATAAAAGAACGGCCGAGGAAGTACGGGCTGATGCCCATCGTCCCCGGCACCTTCGAACTCGTCCTCATGGAAGGAAAGAATGACGAGTTTTGCCGGAAGCACGGCGAGTTGAACGAGGCTTTATATAATACGGGTTATATCAAGGATATTTTAAAAGACCGCTCCCTGCCGGCCGCCCGCTATATCCCGATCGAAGAAACCATCCAGGCAGTCCCCGCGGCCCTTCCTTCCGACCGCTTAAGCGAGATGATTGCGGAAAATACGAGCTTCGGCCTGGCGGTCTGCCAGTGCCGCCAATCCCAGGCCTACTCCGGCCATGGCTGCGGCCTGCCCCGGGATACCTGCATGTCAACCGGGGCGTTCGCCGATTTCCTGATTGCCCGGGGGATCATGCGCCGGGTGGATCGCTCGGAAGCGTTGGAAAAGAAACTGAAAGCCCAGGAGTCAGGATTGGTGACGATGTCGGTGAACATAGAATTGAACCAGCCCAACATCAGTTGTTCGTGCTGTTCCTGCTGCTGCCTGATTTTAAGGTCCATCAGCCAGTTTAATACCCCCGGACTGATCGCCCCGCCGCACTTTCGCCCGGTCCGGGACGAAGGGAAATGCGTCCGCTGCGGCGCCTGCCAGGAGAAGTGCCCGATGAAAGCGCATGAAATGAAGGAAGCCGGGTGGGAATATAAGAAGGAGCGTTGCATCGGCTGCGGCATCTGCGCCTCAATCTGTCCGCAGAAAGCCCTGGAAATGAAGCCGGTCAAGGGCTACCGGCGGCCTCCCGCCACCTATATGGGGCTGGGCCTGGCCCTTTTGCCGGGTTACGCTCAAGATGTGCTTTTCCCTCGGTATTAGCTAATCGGAAATCTGTAAACGCCTTGATTTGGATGGTGTAGGGGCGGCTTTCTATAGCCGCCCGAAAAGGGAGCCAGTCCCTCGATGTTACTCGGGATAAATAGAATGGTTCATCCTGAAGGGATTCACCCTGAAGGGCTCCCCTACGAAAAAATAATCACTGTCAAGGTTTTTATAAAACACTACAATAGGTTTTCATTCGTCAATCGTAAATCGTCACTCGTCAATTTGCCCTCCGCCCTTTCTAAACATACTGTCCCGCACACCAGCCGGATGACCAGGCCCATTGGAGATTATAACCACCCAGCCAGCCGCTCACATCGAGTACTTCACCGGTAAAAAACAGCCCCGCCACCTGGCGGGCTTCCATGGTCTTTGATGAAATCGCGTTACAATCCACTCCCCCCAAAGTCACCTCCGCGGTCCGGTATCCCTCGGTGCCGCTGGGTTTGACGGTCCATTGCTGGAGCTGGGCCGAGATTTCCTTGAATTGTTGGTGAGAGGTTGTCTGTAATGGGTTTTCCGCAAGATCACTCCTTACCATTATCTCCACCAGGCGTTTAGGTAAATATTCCGCCAACACGGATTTCACCTTCCGCTGCGGGTGTTGTTGCCGATGTTCTTTCAGCGCATTAACCAGATCAATCTCCGGCAATAAATTTATCGTCAGCGCCTTGCCGGGCTGCCAATATAACGACATTTGCAGGGCGGCCGGGCCGCTCAACCCCCGGTGCGTGAACAAGATGTTTTCACAAATACTATGCCGTTTGTTACTGACCACGGCATCAACAGCAATACCGGACAAGGTTTTAAGTTTTTCTTTGTCCTGCGGGTGAAGAGTAAAGGGAACCAGGCCGGCAGATCGCGGCCACGCCTGGATCTGAAACTGCCCGGCAATTTCATACCCCAAAGAGCTCGCGCCTATCGAGGGCATGGATAATCCACCCGTAGCAATGACTAACGACTGGCAGGCATAATTACCCCGGTCGCTGTAAACTTTAAAATGACGCTCACCCGGTTGCTCAATTTTTTCAATTTTCGAATTTAGTTGAAATGAGATTCCCGCTTGGTCGCACTCGGATAACAGCATGTTCAGAATGTCACGGGAACTGCCGTCACAGAAGAGTTGCCCATGGGCTCTCTCGCTAAAGGCGATGTGATGCTTCTGCACCAAGGTCAGAAAGTCCCATTGAGTGTAGCGGCTGAGCGCCGACTTGCAGAAATTTGGATTATGGGAAATGTAGTTGTTGGCATCTATATAGTAATTCGTAAAATTGCAACACCCGCCGCCGGACAGCAGAATTTTCCGCCCCGGCTTTTCGGCGTGATCGATAACGAGCACCTTGCGGTGACGCTTGCCGGCTTCAATTGCGCACATCAACCCTGACGCGCCGGCTCCAATGATGATAACCTCGGTTTTCTCAATCAATGGGGGTTACCGTTGGTTCGCAAATTCTCCGCAGCTCATCGATCGAACTGATCTTTTCCCGGTTTTTCACCTTGATCAGAGCGGATATATCAGTGATCAGCGGTTTTGGCATAGGAATTGTAAATATAAGAAAAGTTTGCGTTTATATGCAATACGCTTGGAGAAGTCGAGATTAAGCGGAGCATTGCTTTCATCCTTTGCACGGTACTATGTTATTTGATTTTTTCGAAAAATGGTTGGAAAATACCTGGAAAAACAACTTTTAATTGAAAAGGTTCGGGGTGGGAAAATGAAAAAGATAATTTACGGGCTGGCCGCGATCATCATAATTCTGGCTGTTTTGAGCGTGATGGAGGTTCGGCGCCATTCGTCCCCCTGGATCAGGGGCGGGGTGGCAATTCCGATTTTCACCATCGGGGATGAGAGCTTCGCCCGGGACCTGGCCAAAGGGAAAAAGGTGGTTAAATACGGGCCGATGTTTTTCGGCCTTTATCACGGCGGCCGGGCCTTTGCCATGATTTCAGAAGCGGTGGAATACCTAGAATCCGAGAATAAAGACCTTTCCAAATGGGGGGTATATCTGCTGGCCGGGGACTACCTGATTGATGTAGATAGAACCAAAAAACCGCACTACACAAACAAAACCCTGCTCGTGATCAACCAGGCGAACATTCAATAAACATCCAAACTAGCAGCCGAGCAGCCGGGCACGCTTTACTTCCAAGCCGCCAAGAAAAACCATCAAACATTAGAAAGCAAAAGCTAAAAGAAAAATATGAAAATAAAGAAGGAATGCGGAATTAAAACAATAGATGGAGAAAAGATTTTTCAACACAATATCTATAGTGGGTTTGAATTTTACATCGTTTTACGTTTAACGTCTTACGTCTTACTTCTTACTTCTTGCTTTTCACTTTTTACTCATCCGTTCTTTAGATTTAAAAATCTCAGGAATATTAATGACAGCCACTTTTTCCTTTCGGGTTGATAACCTCAAGATGGGTTCTCGGACCCCGAAAATTTTAATACTTCTCGTCGTGGGCTGAGACCCGCAGCCACCATTTTTAAGGAGCGGGGACCAGCCAGATCCAATTGTTTTCTTCCGCCGGGTGCGATATATTGACTAGCTAAGACTGGCAAGCTTTTGGGGGTGTTCCCGGCCGTTAATCAATCAAGCAAGCGAGTGAATAAATGGAAGAAAAAAAGGCAACCAGAAAAACAATAAAAACCAGGAAGCCCCGCGCCGCGGCGGCCCGGGAAAAGGCGGAAACCGTGCTGGTTACAGGAGGGGCGGGCTGCGTGGGGACCTTCGTGGTCCAGGAACTCCTGAAACTCGGCTTCAAGGTGCGGGCGGCCGACCGCCCGGGGGCGCCTTTCCCGGAGGTGGACAAGAAATACGCCAGGTTTTTTGAGACCCGGGAAGGTGATATCCGCGACCGGGATTTTCTCGAGGCTTGCGTCCGGGGGGTGGACCGGATCATCCATACCGCCGCCAACCTGGACCTTTCCCTTCCCCTCGAGGAGATCAAGCCCATCAACACCGGCCCGGTGATCACGATTTACGAGGCCGCGGTCAAGGGGAAGGTCAAGAGCATGGTGCATTTCTCGAGCTGCTCGGTCTACAAGTTCGCCCCCTGCGTCATCACCGAGGACATGCCGGTGGAGGCCACCAACAACTACGAGCAGAGCAAAATCCTGGCGGACGAGTACCTGGCCCAGGGAATAAAAAAGAACAAGCTCCCGGTGGTGACCATCGTCCGCCCCGGGCTGGTTTTCGGGCCCAAGGGCAGGGTCCTTGCCCACAATTACGCTTTGCTGCCCCCAATTTTCGGGATGATTTCCAACCGGATGCTGGGTCTGAAGGGCGGGCCCAAGTCCAATTATGTTCACGCCCTGGATATGGCCCGGGCGGCGGTATTTCTCCTGCAGAAGAACCAGGAGTCCGGCGAGATCTTCAACGTGGCCATTGACGACGCCAAGAACGTCAGCGATGTTTTTAACATCGCCTGCGAAACCTACGGGTTGAAGCTGTTCCGGCCCTTCCTGCCTTTCCCCGAGAAGCTGATCAAGCGCTATTACCCGGTGATCTCCCGGCCGGAAGTGATGAAAAATGTCACCCGGATGCTGGGATTCTGGTGGGAGGCGCTGGTCAAAAAATACGATCTCAAGGCGGAACTTTATCCAAAGATGGACGCGGAGTTCCTGGTCTTCGGGATCAATGAAGCGGTTTACTCGAACCAGAAGCTCAAGGACAAGGGGTTTGTCTTCACCTTCCCGGATTTTGAGTCAGGCTGGAGAAACACGATCAGCTGGTACCAGGAGAACCGGTGGATGCCGGAACTTTCGGAGCAGAAGCTTCTGGGGAAATTCGGTTTCAAATTCCAGGAAACCATGTCCGGGTTGATCAACCTGGAGCGGGACGGGGAGCGCCAGGCGCAATTTTCCCTCACCGCCGAGGCCCGGGACCTCCAGGAATTTGTCCGCGATAACATCTGCCGGGTGAAAGGCGTTATTAGCATGGATGGGATCGCTCAGGAACGCCCGATGGAAGGGACGATCGAGATGGCTTTCTGGCCGCCGAAGCGGAGGATGGTCTACGACTTGTATTGGACCGGGGATGCCGGCCGGAAATACCGGATCTGCGGGATCAAGCGGATTCGATACCTGAATTTCATCACGACCATGACCACCCTGCATGCCAGCCTTTATCGGGGAGAGGAACTGATCGGGAAGGGGAAGGTCTATTTTCCCCGCACGGATATTCCCAAGCTGATTCTCTCCTTCCGGCCGGTGATTTAAAGAACCAGGATCAATCCGGAAAAATGCAGTAAATATTTTAAAATTTCCTGTAGTTGCCCGATTTATCGGGCTCTTCGGAAAAACCGCCGATGAATCGGCAGACTACAAAAAAATCCGTTTGTGAAATACAGGTGAAAGAATCCAACTGTAATTCTCTGAGTAATCCAGCCCAAATGCGTCGAAGCTCCTTTAAAAACTGTCTTCAAGGAATGATAATTTCAGGACTTGATTCTGAGATTGCCACGCCCTCAATAGGCTCGGGCTCGCAATGACATTTTCTTAATTCATTCAGATTTGCTGATGGAACATAAAAGCGATCAAACCATTCCCGCGGAAAACGTGATTTACGAGGGGAGCAATTTCACCGACTACGATATTTTTCTTTTCAAGGAAGGCGGCCATCACCAGCTTTACCACAAGCTCGGTTCCCACCTGAAAACCTTGTCCGGGCGGCCCGGGACCTATTTCGCGGTCTGGGCCCCCAACGCCGAGAAGGTATCGGTCGTGGGGGATTTTAACGGGTGGAACCCGGAGTCTCACCCGCTCGCGGTCAGGTGGGACGGCTCGGGGATCTGGGAGGGTTTCATCCCCGGGATCGGCAAAGGCGCGATTTACAAATACCACGTCGTTTCCAGGTACAATGGCTACCAGGCGGACAAGGGCGACCCGCTGGCTTTTCACTGGGAAACCCCTCCCCGGACCGGCTCGATCGTCTGGGACCTGGAATATCAATGGGACGACCGGGACTGGATGCAGAACCGGAAAAAGTCCAATGCCCTGGACGCCCCCTGTTCCGTGTACGAGGTTCACCTCGGGTCGTGGCAGCGGGTTCCCGAAGCCGGTCATCGTTCCCTTTCTTACCGGGAGATCGCCGAGCCCCTGGCCCGGCATATCCGGGAAATGGGGTTCACCCACGTGGAGTTTCTCCCGCTGATGGAGCATCCCTTCTACGGTTCCTGGGGTTACCAGATCACCGGTTTCTTCGCCCCCACCAGCCGCTACGGCACCCCCCAGGATTTCATGTACCTCGTGGACGTCCTGCACCGGCACGGGATCGGGGTGATCCTCGACTGGGTCCCCTCCCATTTTCCGGATGACCAGCACGGGCTGACCTATTTCGACGGGACCTGTCTCTACGAGCACGCCGACCCGCGCAAGGGCTTCCACCCCGACTGGAAGAGCTACATCTTCAATTACGGCCGGAACGAGGTGCGGAATTTCCTGACCAGCAACGCCCTCTTCTGGCTGGATCATTACCATCTCGACGGCCTGCGGGTGGACGCGGTCGCCTCCATGCTGTATCTCGATTATTCCCGCCAGCCGGGGGAGTGGATTCCGAACCAGCACGGGGGCCGGGAGAACCTCGAGGCCATCGATTTCATCAAGCGGTTGAATGAGGCGGTCTACGGCAGTTACCCCTCCGTCCAGACCATCGCCGAGGAGTCCACCGCCTGGCCCCTGGTTTCCCGGCCCGCATATGTCGGCGGCCTGGGGTTCGGCCTGAAGTGGAACATGGGCTGGATGCATGATTCCCTGCGCTACTTCTCCCGGGACCCGGTTTTCCGCAAGTTCCACCAGAACGACCTGACCTTCAGCCTCTGGTACGCCTTCTACGAAAACTTCATTCTTCCCCTTTCCCATGACGAGGTGGTGCACGGGAAAGGCTCGCTCCTTTCCAAGATGCCCGGGGATGACTGGCAGAAGTTCGCCAATCTCAGGCTGCTCCTGGGTTACCAGTATGCCCAGCCCGGGAAGAAACTGCTTTTCATGGGGGGGGAATTCGGGCAGCGGAAGGAATGGAACCACGAGGAGAGCCTGGAGTGGCACCTGCTCGAGTACGAGCCGCACCAGGGACTGAAACGGTGGGTCCAGGATTTGAACCGCCTTTACCGGGACGAACCGGCCCTGTTTGAGCTGGATTTCGAGACGGGGGGATTCGAGTGGATCGACTTCAGCGATGCCGATCAGAGCGCGATCAGTTTTGTCCGGAAGGGGAGGAACCCGGGACGCTTTGTCCTGGTGGCCTGCAACTTCACCCCGGTCCCGCGGCACGGGTACCGGGTGGGGGTGCCGGGACCGGGTTTATACCGGGAAGCCCTGAACAGCGACGGGCAGGAATACGGCGGCAGCGGGCAGGGGAACTTCGGGGGAATGGAGGCGAGCCCGATCCCCGCGCATGGGAAAAAATATTCGTTGGTCCTGACCCTGCCGCCTCTGGCGGTGGTTTTTTTTCAAAAAAATGAAGACTAAAAAGGTTGGGAGTTGGGAGTTAGGAGTTAGCTGGAAAAAGATTAATCGAAGAGTTTTCCCCACGTCTTCCCTACCGACCCCAAACTATAAGCTCCCAACCGGCGCGGCATGAACCGTTACCTTTGCATCCACGGACATTTTTACCAGCCGCCCCGGGAGAACCCCTGGCTCGAGGAGGTGGAATTCCAGGATTCGGCCTATCCTTACCATGACTGGAATGAAAGAATCACCGCGGAGTGTTACGCCCCCAATTCCGCCTCCCGGATCCTGGACTCGGAAAACCGGATCATAGATATTGTCAGCAACTACGCCCGGATCAGTTTCAACTTCGGGCCCACGCTGCTCTCCTGGCTGGAAAGGCACGCCCCGGACGTATATCAGGCCATTCTCGAAGCCGACCGGGAAAGCCAGAAATGGTTTTCGGGTCACGGTTCCGCCCTGGCCCAGGCCTATAACCACCTGATCATGCCCCTGGCCAACCGGCGGGATAAGCGTACCCAGGTCATCTGGGGGATCAAGGATTTCGAGCACCGCTTCCGGAGAAAACCGGAGGGGATGTGGCTTCCGGAAACCGCGGTCGACCTGGAGACCCTGGACCTGCTGGCGGAAAACGGGATCAAATTTACGCTCCTGGCTCCCTCCCAGGCCCGGAGGTATCGCCCGCTCGGATCCCCCCACTGGCAAGAAGTCGTGGGGGGCGGAATCAACCCCAAGAAACCCTACCTCTGCCGCCTGCCCTCCGGCCGGAGCATCGCGGTTTTCTTCTATGACGGTTCGATCTCCCACGACGTGGCTTTTGGCCCCCTGTTGAGCAACGGAGAAACCTTCGCCCAGCGACTGCTCTCGGCCTTTGCCCCCTCATCCCCGGAACGGCAATTCGTGCAGATCGCCACCGACGGGGAGACCTTCGGTCATCACCACCGCTTCGGCGAAATGGCTCTGGCTTACTGCCTGTACTATATCGAGTCCCGGGAACTGGCGAAAATCACGATTTACGGCGAGTTCCTGGAAAAATTCCCCCCCGCGGACGAAGTCGAGATCAACGAAAACACCTCCTGGAGCTGCGCGCACGGGGTGGAGAGGTGGCGGAAGAACTGCGGCTGCAACATCGGGAGCAATCCGAAGTGGAATCAGGAATGGCGCTCCCCCCTGCGGGAGGCGATGGACTGGCTCCGGGATAAAATCGCCCCGATTTACGAAAAGGAGATGGCTCTCTACTTTGCCGACCCATGGCAGGTCAGGGATGATTACATCGAGATGGTCTTGAACCGCTCCATCCCCAATGTCGAGCGGTTTCTCTCCGAACGGGCCCGGCGCGACCTTTCCCGGGAAGACAAGGTCAAGATCCTGGGCCTCTTGGAAATGCAGCGTTACACGCTCCTGATGTATACCAGCTGCGGGTGGTTTTTCGACGAGATTTCCGGGTTGGAACCGGTCCAAGTGATGATGTATGCCGCCCGGGCCATGCAGATTGCCGCCGCGGTGGGGAAGATGGACCTGGAATCTGAGTATCTCCGGATCCTGGAGCGGGCCCAGAGCAACCTGCACACGCTGAAGAACGGGGCGGGGGTGTACCAAGCCATGGTCAAACCGGCCGTCGTTAACCTGATGCGGGTGGGGGTTCACTATGCCATCCTTTCGCTTTTCGAGGAATATCCCGCCAGCATCGAGGTCTACAGCCATACCGTAACCAGCGAGATCTACGAACGCTATGAAGCGGGCATCCAGCGGCTCGCGATTGGCCGGGTCCGGATCCGCTCGGAAATCACCTGGGCGGAGAAGATCCTGTGCTTTGCCGTGCTTCACCTCGGGGACCACAACGTCATGGGAGGCGTGCACGAATACCGGACGGAGGAAGCGTTTGCGGAGATGCAGCGGCAAATCAAGGAGGCTTTTCTCAAGAGCAACCTCACGGAAATGATATTCCTGCTGGACAAGCATTTTGAGACCCATAACTACTCACTCTGGCATCTCTTCAAGGATGACCAGCGCAAGGTGATCAACCAGATTCTCAATGTCACCCTGAAGGAGATCGAAGCTTCCTTCCGCCAGGTTTACTCCCATCATTACCCGATGATGCAGGTGATCAATGAGATGCGGATGCCCCAGCCCAAGGCCCTGGCCATCATCATGGAGTTCGTGCTTAATTCCGAGTTCAAGGAGTTGCTCGATACCGAGGAAGTCGATCTCAAGGAGCTGCAAAGGCTGATCGAGGAGATCAAGAGGTGGGGGGTGGAACTTGACCGGCCCATGCTCGGCTACGTGATCAGCAAGAGAATCAACGCCCGGATGGAAAAACTGGCCCAGGCCCCCGAAAACGTATTTCTCATGGAGAAAATCCAGAAAGCGCTGACGATTTTGAGCGTTCTCTCTCTGGATCTTGACCTCTGGAAAGCCCAGAATATTTGTTTCTCGATCGGAAAGCTTTTATATGAGGAGATGCGGGAAAAGGCGGACCAGAACGATCAGCTGGCGAAAAAATGGATTGATCTCTTCGTGGGGGTGGAAAAATACCTGCGGGTGAAGATGGAATGAAAAAGACCGCTGATGGCGGAGCCTACTTCGCTGAAGCTTCGTAGCCCAGGCCGCAGACCGCAGACAAGAGAATCAGGTTAAGGTTGAATAATAAATGAAAACCAGCGGGAAAATAGGCAAGCGCGAGAGCGGGATCCTGCTCCATGTCGTTTCCCTGCCTTCCGCTTACGGGATCGGGGACCTGGGCCCCTCCGCCTACCGGTTTGTCGATTTCCTGGCCGAGTCCGGGCAGAAGTACTGGCAGATTCTACCTCTAAACGCGACCGGCCCGGGTGATAACCCTTCCCCCTACAACAGCATTTCCACTTCCGCCGGCAACACCCTGATGATCAGCCCGGATCTCCTGGCCGATCAGGGCTGGCTGGACTGGGGAGACCTGGCGCGGATCCCGAAATTGTTTGCCGGGAAGATTGATTATCCGGCCGTGATCCGCGGGAAGGTCCCCATCCTGCGCCTGACTTATGAACGTTTTCGCGACCGGCAGGATAAGGGCGAATATGAAAAGTTCTGCGCGGAAAATTCCTCCTGGCTGGACGACCACGCCCTTTTCGTCGCCCTCCAGGAGCATTTCCAGGGGGCGGTCTGGAATCGCTGGCCCCGGGAGCTCCGGGACCGGGAGCCGGAGGCCCTTAAATCCTGGGGGGAGAAACTCCGGGAACAAGTGGCCAGGGAAAAATTCCTGCAGTATATCTTTTCTCAGCAATGGCTGGGGTTGAAGGAATATTGCCGGCGGAAAAATATCAGGATTATCGGCGATCTTCCCATTTACGTGGACTATAACAGCGTGGATCTCTGGGTCCATCCCGAGGTTTTCCGGCTGGACCAGCAGAGAGAGCCCTCCGCCGTGGCGGGTGTTCCCCCGGATTATTTCAGCCCGACCGGCCAGCTCTGGGGCAACCCGGTTTATAACTGGGAGGTTCTGAAAAGCCGGGGATATTCGTGGTGGGTGAAGCGGCTGGAGCAGAATTTCCGTTTGTATGACCTGGTCCGGATCGATCATTTTCGGGGCTTCGCGGCCTACTGGGAGGTCCCCGCGGGGGAAAAAACCGCGGTCAACGGCCGCTGGGTGCAGGGACCGGGTGAGGATTTTTTCCTGGCGGTTTCCCGGCGCTTCCCCGAGTTGCCGATCATCGCCGAGGACCTGGGGGTGATTACCGAGGACGTGGACGAACTCCGGCGCCGTTTCGGTTTCCCGGGGATGAAGATCCTGCTTTTCGCCTTCGGCGGGGATTTCCCGGCCAATCCCTACGTTCCGCACAATTATGAGGAAAACTGCGTGGTCTACACCGGCACCCACGATAACAATACCGTCCGGGGCTGGTTTGATTACGAGGCTTCCCCCGAGGAAAAAAAACGGCTGTTTAATTATCTGGGCCGGGAGATTAACCGGAACGAGGCGCACCGGGAATTCATCCGGCTCGCGATGATGTCGGTGGCGAAGCTCGCGATCCTTCCGATGCAGGACGTCCTGGGCCTGGGCCAGGAGGCCCGGATGAACCGCCCCGCCACCACCGCGGGCAACTACCAGTGGCGGGTTCGTCCGGAGGAGATTACCCCGGAGATCACCCAGTGGCTGAGAAATGTTACCGGGGTTTATGGAAGGGCGTAAAAAGCGAATCCCCAAAATGCGATTTGATTACGAATTGGAAATCAGTAATTATTCATTAGTTTAACGAACGGACTAAAACTATGTGGAAGGCTTTTATCCCGGATTATCCCATCATTTTCTTCTCCATGGAGATCGGCCTGGAACCTTCCATGCCTACCTACAGCGGGGGCCTGGGGATCCTGGCGGGCGATATCTTAAGGGCCGCCGCGGACCTCGGTCTCCCGATGGCGGGCGTGAGCCTGATCCACCGCAAGGGATATTTTCACCAGCGCCTGGACGGCGCGGGCAACCAGGCGGAAAGCCCGGCGGTCTGGTCTCCGGAAGAATTCCTGGAAGCCCTGCCCGAAAGGGTCACGGTCATCATTGAAGGCCGGAAGGTACAGGTCCGGGCCTGGCGTTATACCGTCCAGGGGGTTTTGGGCAGAACCGTGCCCGTTTATTTTCTGGATACCTTTCTCCCCGAGAACGACCCCTTCGATCAGACCATAACCGACCAGCTCTACGGCGGGGATATCCATTACCGGCTCTGCCAGGAAGCCATTCTCGGGCTGGCCGGGGTGGCCATGCTCCGCGACCTGGGTTATGAAAAGGTGCAGGCCTACCACATGAACGAGGGCCATTCCGCCCTCTTAACCCTGGCTTTGCTGGACGAGAAGCTCGCGCGGAACCACCTCCTGACCCTAGCGAAGGAAGACCGGGAGGCGGTCCGCCGGCAGTGCGTATTCACCACGCATACGCCGGTTCCCGCCGGGCATGACCAGTTTCCCCTCGAGCTCGTCCAGCGGGTCTTGGGGGACCGGAGCACTTATCTCCTGACCCTGGCGGAATGCTGGCTGAAAAATACTCTGAACATGACCTACCTGGGACTCTTTTTCTCCCACTACATCAACGGGGTGGCCATGCGCCATGGGGAGATTTCCCGGAACATGTTTCCCAATTACCCGATCAACTCGATTACCAACGGGGTCCACGCCCAGACCTGGACCTGCGATGCGTTTAAAAGCCTTTTCGACCGCCATATCCCGGAATGGCGCCGCGATAATCTTTACCTCCGCTACGCGATCAGCATCACTAAGGAAGAGATCTCCCAGACCCACCGGCAGGCGAAGGAAGAATTCCTGGTGGCGCTGGAAGAGAGAACGGGTGTCCGCCTGGACCTGGGGACGTTTACCATCGGTTTCGCCCGGCGGATGACCCCCTATAAGCGGCCGAATCTCCTCTTTTCCGATCCCGAACGTTTGAAGAAAATCGTCCGAGAGGTCGGTCCCATCCAGATCATATTCGGGGGGAAAGCGCATCCCCGGGACGAGTCCGGCAAGGCGCTGATCCGGAAGATTTTTGAATCCCAGGATCTCCTCAAGGACGCGGTCAAGATTGTTTACCTGGAGGAATATGATATGGCCCTGGCCAAGCATTTGTGCTCCGGCGTGGACCTGTGGCTGAACACCCCGCAGAAGCCCCAGGAGGCCTCGGGGACGAGCGGGATGAAAGCGGCCATGAACGGGGTGCCGAGCCTCTCCGTCCTCGATGGCTGGTGGATCGAGGGCTGCATCGAGGGGGTGACCGGGTGGTCCATCGGCGAGGGCCGGGGAACCGAAAGCGATTACGAAAAGGAAGCCGCTTTCCTTTATGACAAACTCGAAAAGGTGATCCTTCCGCTTTATTATCAGCAGCCGGAGATGTATGGCCGGGTGATGCGTTCCGCCATCGCCTACAACGCCTCTTTCTTCAACGCCCAGCGGATGGTCCTCCAGTACCTCGAAAACGCCTACATCGCCGGCAAGTAGTTTTCCACTTTCTCTGAGCTTCTAGGGGTCAGATAACATGAAAAGCGGCGGCGTTTGAGGTTTTTTCCCTATTTGAATGGAGCAGGGGAGACCTTAAAATATTAGCGGGATAATTCAGCATAATCATATTGAAATTGGCCGGAGATGATGAAAAGAAAAATTGAACATATCTTAATTCTAGCGGGTCTTTTCCTGGCCCCAGCCTGCGGGGGGGGAAAGGAGAAGTGCCAGCTGACCCCAGCGGAAGGTTCCCTGGCCGGTTATTACCAGGTAACGGTAACCTGCCCGGACCGGAGTTTTTCCTCCACCCAGGTTCCCTCCGTCAAATTCGGGGAAAATTTCGCCGTCAAAATCCAGGTGATCGATCCGCACGCCATCTCGGCGACCGTCCAGGGGGTTCCCGAACCGGGAAAAGTCGATGTCTCGATCGATACCGATGGAAGCGAGCAGATTCTGAAAGCCGCTTTTACTTACCTTCCCGCGGCGGACCCGGTGTTCGACCGGATGTTCGCCATCGGCGCGAGCTGGACGATGGGGGTCCAGTCGGGGAGCTTTTCCCCGGAAGGTCAGCTTAACGGACCGGCCGCCCAGCTCGCCCGGAGGGTCGGGGCTTATTTTCCCCTCCCGCTGGTGAAATTCGCGGTCCCGGCCCCGGTCCAGGTTGCCGATCTCATCGGGCATTGCTCCCCCGAGGACCTGGTGAATATCAAGCTGGGGGGGATTGAAGAGGTGGTCAGTTATGTCTCTCGGCAGAATGAGATAAGCCTGGCGGTGATCAGGGAAGACCCGGACATCCAGGTCCAAAACCTGGCCATCGGGGGGGCCAAGATTCACGACGTGATTTACGGGGGCGGGGCGATGAAACGGATTGATATCGCCTTCCTGGAAAACCTGGTGTATTTTCCCCGGGCCCCGCTGGCCAAGATTTTCGTCACCCCGGAAGTGGGGAGCCAGCTCGATCTGGTGGAAGCCGGGCATCCGACCCTGATCATGATCACCGATCTTTTCGCCAACGACCTGGCCCCGGCCGTTTTCAAGGACGGCCTGGCCGACCCCGCGCTCGCCACCCCGCTGGATTCGTTCCGGGACGATACCCGGACCCTGCTCTCGCGGCTATCCGCCACCGGGGCGGAGGTGTTCGTCGGCAACCTCGGTCATCCGATCACCCTCCCCTGGTTGAAAGAAAAAATCAAGGTTCTGGAACATGAGGGGCATACCCAGGAGATTGACAAGATGATAGCGGAGATCGAAACCATGGTCGAGCAATACACCGGGATTTTTGCCGAGGAAGCCTCGCCTTATTCCAACATTCACATCGTGGACCTGGCCTCGGCTTTTGCCGAGATAGACGGAAACGGTTTGCTGGTTGGTTCCGAAACCCTGACCACCAGGATGTTCGGCGGCCTGATCAGCCTGGACGGCATCCATCCGTCCCGCACCGGGTATGCCCTCTACGCCAACCTTTTTCTCGAATCCGTCAATACGGTCCGGGGGCTTGACCTGCCCCTGGTGGATCTCGCCCCGGTGCTGGCGGACGATCCCCTTTCACCCAGCGCCATTCAGGCGGCCGGACTCGATCCCGATCTGTGCCAGTAGCCGCAATCGAGCCCTGAGTCATCAGTCCTTCGATTACACCCAGGATAACTCCTAAGTCCCAAGTCGCAAGAAATTATGCGGGAGAGAAATTTCCGGAAAATTAAATTATTATTCCTTTACGGATTCTATAAGTTAATATTTTAGGTCCCCGGACACGGGATTTAGGACTGAAGGCCTCGGGCAGTCATTTTTATGAAGTGGACAGTAGAAAAATGGATTAATATCGGGTTTGCCGTCGCCCTCCTGATCCTGGCGGCCACCGGCCTGGTTTCCATTCGGAGCACTTACCATTTAATCGACGCCAACCGTTCCGTCGGCCAGGGCCACCGGGTCCTGGAAAAGCTGGAAAGCGTTTTTTCGCTGCTCAAGGATATGGAAGCCGGGGAGAGGGGTTACGTGATCACCGGGAATGAGGATTTTCTCGGCTCTTATTATTCCGCCGATCAGGTGATTGAAAAAGAAATCGGGGAATTAACCAGGCTGCTGGCCGCAAACCCGGTCCAGGGCAAACTTATGTCCGAGCTGGCTCCCTTGATCCGGGAAAAGTTAAAAATTCAAAGTGGCAATATCGAATCGCGGAGGCGGGAGGGATTTGCCGTCGCCCAGCACCTGATCCAGGCGGAGACCGGGAAAAGGAAGATGGATGAGATCCGCCAGGTGGTTAACCGGATGGCCGCGGAAGAGGAGCGCAAGCTTTCGCGGGAATCGAAGAACGCGGAGCAGGTGGCCTGGATTACGATCGCGATAATAACCCTGGGGGTTATTTTCGCCCTCCTAGTGGTGGTTTTCGTAATCTGGGTAACCAACCGGGGGATGTCGGAGCGAAAAAGAATCTACAAGGATCTCCGCGAGAGCGAGGAACGCTACCGCCGGCTGGTGGAAACGATGAACGACGGGCTTCTGGTTCAGAGTCAGGACCGGTTTACCTACGTCAACAACCGGCTGTGCCAGATGCTGGGGTACGACCGGGAGGAGATGATCGGGCGCCCGCTTTACGACTTTTTAAAGGAAACCAACCAGGAAATCATGGCGGAGCAACTGGCCCGGCGCAGCCGGGGAGAGCGTAAATATTACGAGATCGCCTGGACCGGGAAGTCCGGGAACCGGGTTCACACCATCGTGTCGCCGGAACCGGTTTTTGACGATGAGGGAAATTACCAGGGGAGCTTCGCGGTGGTTACCGACATCGGCGAACGCAAGCAATTGGAGGAAAGACTGAGCGAGATGTCGCTCCATGACGAGTTGTCCGGGCTCTACAACCGGCGGGGATTCCTGACCCTGGCCGACCAGCAGCTCAGGATGGCGAGGAGAATGAAGCGGAAAATGTTTCTCCTTTTCATCGACCTCGACCGGATGAAGTGGATCAACGACACCCTGGGACACCAGGAGGGTGACCGGGCTCTCCAAGAAGTGGCGCATATCCTCAAGGATACCTTCCGCGAATCCGACGTGATCGCCCGGATCGGGGGTGATGAGTTCGTGGTCCTGCTTTTAGAAAGTTCCGATTCCGGGACGGATATTTGCCGCCGCCGCCTGCAGGAAGGCCTCGGGGCCAGCCGGGCCCAGGGGAAATTCGCCCCCCCGCTTTCGGTCAGCGTCGGCATCACCGAGTTTGATCCCGAGCATCCCGTTTCCCTGGATGAACTTTTAAGCCGGGCGGACGCGCTGATGTACGAGGATAAGAAGGACAAAAGAAGAATATAAATGACCAATGACTAATTTCTAATGACCAATGAAATTCAGAACCGGCGAAATCCGCTCTGGATATCTTGAAATTGAGAATTGGGCATTTGGCATTGATTAGAAATTAGACATTAGATGGTAGCCGTAAGGACATCGTGAACAGTTTTCTAATGCTTCCAACCGTAAGGACATCGTGAACACTTGACGGATCAAGCGATCGGATCAACGGTCTTTCCGACGAACGGAAATGAAAACGTCTTGATAACCTTTCCCTCAAACTTGACGAAGACCCGGCGATGGTGCGTTGAGAGCGTGGCCACGACGTATTGCCTTTCCAGTTTCCGGCGGATGAAGTATTCGGCGCCGTTGAATTCGATGCAACCGTGGGCGTCCACCTTGCGGACAAACGAAACCCGGCCCTTGGCGATCGGTAAAGCCAGGTGTCCTTGGTCATCAAGATAATGCTCGAGACTGAAGGCGGACGGAAGATGCCGGAGTGTCGGCCAGAGCTGCTCGCGGAGTATTCCCGGGAAGCGGGTTCCGTGGTCAGCCACGGTGAGACTCCGGCTGGGCTTCCGGACGTGATAATACTCGAGGAATCGATCGCTCGTCCGGCGCAAGGCCCGAAGATCCGGGCAGGGATGACGAAGAACCCGGGCTTGCCAGACCGCATTGAAGCTTTCGATAGCGGCGTTGCGGCCGGGTTCTTTCGGAGGAATGAATCGAAGATGGACGCCCAACAGGAGGTGAAGACGGATAAGCTGGGAGAGACTGTAGCGATACCGTCCTCCTCCTGTCGCGGCCATCTCGTTATCCATCTGGGAGACCCGGGGAAGCCCCATAACTCTCCAGGAATCAACCAGATGACGACTGAGCGAGATCGTTCTCTTGTCACGGAACTGACTGGCCGCTGCGGTCTGGCCGGCGACATCAAGGGTGTGGATGGAGTAGCAGCGGGTGACCCCTTCGGGGCCTCGGAGATGACGGGGCCCGACCAGGTCGGTTTGCTGAAGGTCGCCCATCTTACGAGCCGGGACATAGGGATAGGGAGGTCCGCCGGGAGAACGCTTGACCTTGACTTTCTTTGTCTTGCCGGCCCGGGCCAGGATCTTCTCGATGGTCGAGATAGCGGGGATCCGACGTATTTCTCGTCGATGAATCTCGAAATGGATCGTTTCGGCGCCGATACCGGCGAAGGCGGCGCGTCGGGTTCGATAGGCGGCCAGTTCGTCGCGCAGGGCCAAGATCTTCCGGACCAAAGACTCCGGCGTTTGGCTGGGGATATGTCTCGGCACCCGACTTTGGTCACGAAGTCCATCGAGCCCGAGATTTCGAAAGCTCAGAAATATTCTTCGCTCTCCTCGGCCGCCGTGACCGGGCTATTTCTTTGGGGCGGGGATCGCGATGTCGATGACGTTCACCTGGCCCAGGCTGGACAGCGGCTTGTCGAAGTCCTCTTTTTTCCCCACGACAAGGATCTGGACCTTACCCGGCTGAATGTATTTTCTGGCGACCCGGAGCACGTCGGCTTTGGTCACTTTCTCTACCCCCGCCTTTTGCTTTTCGGTGAAGTCCAACGGGTAGCCGAAGTAGGCCAGTGACATGAGGCGGTTGACGATCTGGGACTTGCTTTCGAAGTTAAAAACATAGGAATTGAGGTATCCGTCCTTGGCCTTTTCTAGCTCTTCGTCGGATACTTCCTGTTCCGTGATCTTCTTCAATTCTTGGAGCATGATGTCGATGGCATAGACCGTGGATTGGGATTTTGTCTGGGCGCCGCAGCTGAAGACGCCGGGATAGATATAAGAGGCTCCGTAATCTCCCCTGACACTGTAGGCCAGGCCCTCGTCCGTCCTGATCCTTTTGAACATCCGTTCGAAGGAGAGGATCTGGTTCATGATGTTTAGAGCGGGGAGGTCGGGATTGTTCATCAAACCGCCGATGTGGCCGAGCATGATATTGGATTGGTTGACGTCGGGTTTTTCGACATAATTGACGGTCGACCTGAATTCATAATTGACCTTGGGCCACGGCAGAGTCGAGGGCTTGCCCTTCTTCCATGGTCCTAACGCTGCCTTCAGTTTGGCGATCATGTCCCCGCTCTTGAAATCGCCCCAGACTGCCATGTAGGTGTTGTTGGGATGGAAATAGGCGCCGTAAAAGTCGACGAGATCCTGCCTCGTGATGGCGTCAATCGTCGCGTATTCGGTCTGCCGGGCATAGGGGCTATCCTTGCCATACATCAATCCGGAGAACTCGCGGTCCGTGATGCTGCCGATGTCGTCGTTGCGGCGGGAGATCATGGTCTTCTGCTGGATCTTGGCCAGGTTGAGCTTGTCTTCCCGGAAGGCGGGATTGGTCAAGATGTCGGCCAGGATGGCCAGAGCCTTATCCAGGTCCTCCTTGAGCACCGACACCCGGATGTTGCCGGCGGTCTGGCCGATTCCTGTTTCCACGGTCGCGGCCAGCGTCTCGAGCTCTTTGTCAATCTGGTCTCCGGTTTTGGATTGCGTACCTCCCGTCCTCAGGACCGACCCGGTGAGCGAAGCCAGCCCGGCCTTATCGGCCGGTTCGAAAACGGAGCCGGCCTTGACCATTGCCCAGAGGTCGATCGTCGGGTATTCGGGATCTTCGACGAGAAAGAGTTTGATTCCGTTCGGCAGCTCGGCCCTTTCGACCTTGGGCATCTTGATCGGGTTGAGGGGTCCAAAGACGAACTTGTCCTTCGGCGCTTTTTGGGCGTAGGCGGCCCCGGTAATGAAAGCCAGGAGGCAAAGCCCGGCGATCGATGTCTTGATGGTCTTCCTTTTTCTCATGGTTGTCTCCTCAGCTCCCTTATTTCTCGGGAATGATCTCGCCGATCGTCCTGTTGGTTTTCACCAGATACTGGTTAGCCACCCGCTTGACGTCTTCGGCGGTGATGGCCCTGTAGTCCGCGATCTGGTCAAAGACCTTCTCATAGCCGCCCAGCACCACGTCGGCGTAGGCCAGCATGGCTGCCATCTGCGTGTTGGATTTCATCTGGCCCAAGAGGCCCTTGATCGTGCTCCTCTTGAACTTGGTCAGCTCTTCTTCGGTCACCGATTCCTTCTTGATCTTCTCGATCTCTTCCTCGATGGCCGCCTGGCATTCGGCCGAAGTTTTGCCCTGGGCCGAAACGGCGATGAAGACGATCAGGTTGGGGAACTTGTCCCCGGGGAATCCGCTCATGCAGCTGGCCTGGATCGCGATCTTCTTGTCCTTGACCAAGTTCTGGTACAGGCGGGACGACCGGCCCCGGCCGACGATATTCGCCAGGGCCTCGAGGGCCGGGTTGTCTTTGCTCTTGGCATCCGGGATGTGGTAGCCGAGGAACAGGAACGGCTGGGATTTGGCGGAGACGGTGACGCGCCTCTCGCCCCACTGCTCCGGCTCTTTCGTCCGGACCGGCTCGGGCTTGGGCCCGCTCGGGATCCGGCTGAAATAGAGGTCGGCCAGCGGGAAGGCCTCGTCCGCCTTGACATCGCCGACGACGGCAACCGTCAGGTTGCTCGGGCCGTAGAACTTCTTGAAATAGTCCGCGACGTCCTGGCGCCGGATCGACTGGAGGTCGGACATGTGGCCGATGACTTCGTGGTGGTAGGGATGGGCCTTGAAGGCCACGGCCATGAAGTCCTCCATGAGCTTGCCCGTGGGCTGGGTTTCGACGCCGAGACGGCGTTCCTCCATGATCACGTCCCGTTCCTTGTAGAACTCGCGGAAGACCGGGTTCAAGAAACGGTCCGAGGTCATGGCCATCCAGAATTCCAGGCGGTTGGAGGGAAGGTAATTAATGTACTGGGTGGCGTCGGACGACGTGTAGGCGTTGACGCCGGCGTCGCCCTGCCGCATCATCATGTCGAAGTACTCGTTGTTGACGACGTAGTCCTTGGCCTTCTTCTCGAGATCCTGGAACTTGGCCTTGAGCTCGGCCACTTTGGCTTGGTCCGGGGCGGCCTTCGACTCCTCCCTCTTCATCTGGGCATAGACATCGTCCAACTCTTCAAGGACCTTCGATTCGGCGGCGAAGTCCTTCGTGCCGACGGTCGTCGTCCCCTTGAAGGCCATGTGCTCCAGGATGTGGGAGATGCCCGTGATTCCGTAGGATTCGTTGGCGCTCCCGACATCCGCGTAGACGTGAAACGAAACGACCGGGACATCGTGGCGCTCGAGGACGATGAGTTTCATGCCGTTCGGAAGGACGTGTGTCTTGACCTGTTTCTTGATGCCCTCGAAAGACTGGCCCCCTAGGGCCAGGCTCAAAAGGACGAGAAGGGCCGGGACGAAAGCAGGCCGGAAAAACAATTTCTTTCTGAGCATGTTAACCTCCGCTGATTGAAAAGAACACTCCCGATTTATCATGATCGGCGGGAAAACTTTTTCCCCCTCCAAAGTGAAAAGATTACCGGGCCCCTTCGGCCGCATCTATACAGATTAAGGCGCGTTATATGGAGAAGGTGTCAAGGACATAAATTCGATCCCCCCGGATCGTCAATTCTATCAACTAATAAATAAGTCCTAGAAGCTGGTTTGTCAAGAGATTCTTCGCTGATCTGCTCGCCGGATCCTGGTCCAGATCGGGTGTTAATTGTGGACCCGATCACCGTGAAGGACCTCCTGGGGCACAGCACGGCTAAGGTCACGGAGCGGTGCACGCATTCGACATCGGATTCGAATCCCTCCGGGCGCGCTCTCTTATCCCTCGAGAAATCAGCCACATCTTCCATATTGGCAGAATTCCTGAGAGAAAAATAGTTTTTGCGAAAAACCCATTTTGGGAACGGGAATTATTGGCTTGCAATAAATTCATTATTTATGAAGAATAAGCCGGAAGAAAAAAAGATCAGCTTCAGCGCCGTTGCCGATGATAGACCAAACAGATCCGGGACCGGGACACGATAGCCGGAATGTCGTGAAAAAGGAAACGAAAGGCATTTCTTTGCTGCCGTGGATTAAAGCGCTCCTCGGTCTCGTTGGATTAGGACTGTTCATTCACCTCCTAAACCGTGTCGGCTTGGGGAATATCCTGGACAATATCCGGCGGCTCGGATTTTGGTTCCTGTTGGTATTTCTTGTGGAAGCCGGAAGGATTTTCATGCAAGCCTGCGGCTGGTCCACTATCCACAATGCCTTTTTCAAAACGATCCCCTTGAAGACCCTCTTCCGGACCAAAATCATCAGCGATAACTTCAACTTCGCCATTCCTTCGGCCAGCCTCGGAGGCGACGCTGTCCGAACCCTGATGATCAGAAAAATCATTCCCTTGAAGGACGGGATCCCCAGCGTCCTCTTTGATAAGACTCTTGAATATATCGGTTCAACGGTGTTCCTGATGATCTGTTTTCTTCTCGGGCTGTTCTCTGCCCGTCTTCCGGACTCCCTCACGATCCCGCTGTTGACGGGCCTGGGAGTGACGACTGTCGGCATCGTCCTTTTACTATTCGTCCAGAGCCGGGGAGTCACGCGAATTCTCTGGAGGATCTCCCGTTTTATCCCGAGATTCAGGAGATGGGTCAAGAGCCGGGAGGAACAGCTTCGGGAGATCGACGCGAATTTTCGGCTTCTCTATTCGCGTCGGAGTTCAAAAGTTTTTAGGGCGGGCTTCTTCCACCTGTTGTCCCGGTTGACCGGGACAATGGAAGTCCTCATCGTGCTCTGGGTCCTGAAGGCTCCCGTAAGTTTTGTCCAGGCGATGCTGATCTCCGCGGTCGTAATCGCCGTCAACACCGCGTTTTTCGTCCTGCCCGGGCAGTTGGGTGTCATGGAGAGCGCCCACATGATGATCCTGAAGACGCTCGGCTATCCCCCCGAGATCGGCCTCAGCTTATCGATGATTCGCAGGATCAGGCGGCTCGCCTTTGTTGGGCTGGCGATGATCCTGTTTTTCGTCAAACGAAGAAAGGTTCCTGAATGAGTCTCAAAGCGCTGTCCATTGACCAGGCGGTCGTCCTCATTGGCAAACGGGACGCCGGATTTCCGGATCCCCCATGGAACCCTTGCAAGAAGATTCTCGGCCTGACCGTTCTCGAAAGGCTCATCCTGTCGGCCAATCAAGCCGGAGTCCGGGATTTCCTCCTCGTCGAGCCGGGCGAATTTCACAAGGAGGGGCATCTTCCCTCACCCGAAAAGGACAAGCGTTTCCGAAAAGAAGATCTCCATTTGGAGCAGGTCTCTCTTTCCGATCTCCCTGACTTCGTCCATCAGGGCAAGGTCAAAAACCGTTTTTGGCTGTTTGACAGCGATGTGGTCTTTGACCCGGCGATCCTGACCGATGCCGGACAGGACGATTCGTCCCCTCTCCGCTCCATCGGCCCTGGAATTCAAATGTGTCATCGCGAGATGTTTCCGGGACTGGTCGAGTCCCTCTTGAAACACGGATCCGCGACTCCCGGCCCCCATCGCCAGGTGGAAAGCCGCGGAGCTCTTCCGACTGCAGTCTTGGATGACAAAAGCAGGTTCTGTCTCAAGGTCGCATCCCGCGAAGACGCGAAAAGAGCCGTACGGTACATCCTGAGCACCGGGCGTACACACGAGGATGGATTCATGGCTCGAGTTTTTATTCGGCCGGTGTCCCTCATGATCACCAAGCATCTGCTCAAGCTCAACATCACGCCCAACACGATGACGATCTTCAGTATCGCATTCGGCTGGCTGAGCGTCTGGCTTATCGGCAGGGGCGATTCTCGTTCTGCTATTCTGGCCGGGGGTGCCTTTCAATTCGCTTCGATTCTCGATCATTGCGACGGCGCAAACGCCCGGATGACCTTCCGCGTATCCAAACTCGGTTCGGCTGTTGATGTCCTCGGAGACGCATTGGTTAATTTCTGCTTCTTTTTAAGCCTGTCCCTCGGTCTCTACCGTGTCGACGGACAGACAATCTGGTTCATCCTCGGCCTCGTCGTTTTCCTCTCGCTGGTTCTCTACTATTTCAACATCATCCGGGTAGCCAGGTCGGCGGGCGGGGGGTCGATATCCGTAACTTCCGCCAGTTTTTATTCCTTCACCAGAGAGACCGAAGGAAAGAGCGACCGGCAGAATGTTCGAGGAAAACTAGAGAGGCTGGCGTCCAGAGTAACCTTCATCTTCCGAAGGGAATTCTTCGTGACTGCGATCCTCCTCATCATCATTTTTGTCGGGACGAAAGCATTGATGGTGATGGTTTCAATTCTCTTTCCGCTTCAAGCCATCTACACATTTGATCGTGCCAGAAAACGTCTCTCTTGAAGATACTAAGCCGGTCTGAAAATAGATGTCTTCAGATTTCTATATAGCCCGGCTAGTACTCGTGGAGCAGCAAGGATTATGCAAAGTATTTACTGCTCCCCGTAGTAAGTGGACGCGGGAAAGAAAAACGGGGGTCGAAGCTCGAGGTCGGCTCTCGTGTTATACTTCTCGGCGTAAGGATGAATATTTTTGCTCCCCGAGGAGGATACATGAGCACGCGTACCCGAGTCATGGCGCTTTCGGCTCTTGCCTGCGCCGCGGTTATCCTGTCGGCCCTGGGCGGGATCGCCCAGGAATCCAAATCCACGGATAAGCCGGGCACCGACCGCCTCAAGGCCTACATTGAGGCCTTCAATTCCGGGGATCAGGAGCAAACGAAGGCCTTCTTCGAAGCGCACTTCGCCGCATCCGCCCTCAAAGAGATCCCTGTCGAGCAGAGGCTGACCCGCTACCAGGGGGCAAAATCCCAGCTCCTGTCCCTGCAACTCGAAAAAATAATCGCCGAGCAGCCTTTCCTGACTTTCGGCCTGGCCAAGGCCGGCAACGGCGTCAATGTTCTTCTCAAAGCGTCCGTCGAGAAAGCGCCGCCCCACAAACTGTTGTCCATAACGATGGAGTTGGTCGAGGACCCGGCGAACATTGTCGTTCCGGAACCCAAGGCCGACGAGAAGGAACTGGCCGCCGCTGTCCGGGCCCTCCTTGAAGGCCAGACCAAGGCGGACGAGTTCTCCGGCGTCGTGCTCATCGCCAAGGATTCCCGGATCATGTTCCACGAAGCCTACGGCAATGCCGACCGGGAGAAGAAGGTCCCCAACCGGAAGGACACCAAGTTCAACCTCGGCTCGATCAACAAGAGCTTCACCCGTGTCGCCATCCATCAGCTGGCGAGGCAAGGGAAGCTATCGCTCGACGACCCGATCGAGAAGTTCCTGCCCGATTACCCCAACGCCCAGGCCGCCGAGAAAGTCACTATCCGGCACCTGCTCAACATGACCTCGGGCATCGGCGATTTCTTCGGCAGCCGGTACGACGCGACGCCCAAGGACAAGATCAGGACCCTCCGGGACTACCTGCCGCTTTTCTCCGACCTTCCTCTCGAGTTTGAACCGGGGACGAACAACCGCTACTCGAACGGCGGCTACGTCGTCCTGGGGGTCATCATCGAAAAGGTCAGCGGGGTCGACTATTACACCTACGTCCGGGAGAATATCTTCAAGCCGTGCGGCATGCTGAACACGGACTCCTTCGCCCGGGACGCGGACGTGCCCAA
>JAPLJI010000117.1 GCA_026388655.1 Pseudomonadota bacterium | reverse complement strand
ATAGGTTCAGGGTTCTCTTGCCCCTCATCCAACGGGCAATCGTTTGATCCGAATGCGCTTTATCTTTAACCTCATTTCGGCGAAGGGCGATATAGCTTATAGGAGCAAGCAATTCGATTTTAGTAATCTGCCAGTGGAATTCGGCTTTAGTGGGGTCTCTATTGGGTTTAGAATAAATAGCATCGTAAATACCCCGTGCTGCTGACGGAGTGATGATGGGGTAGCTGAATCGCTCTACTTTTAATTCCGGTCTTGTAAAACATGCGAAATCCCCCCACACCTCTAACACTTGATCTCTTGGCTTCACATTCATACCTCCTTTCGTTGTTATTCCCCCAGCGGGAATGTTCATCCTCACCTACCCTCACCCATCAAGGAAGAAGAATGTCCCATCGGACTAGCCGATCAAACATTCCATCCCCTCCGGTGGAACTAGGCCGGTATCCGGGTGATAGTGCTTTGACTTGGAATAAATAAACCAGTCCTCGGCGTTTGCATACCGGGTAAGAGGGACCGGAATAAGGTATGTTGCGATTGGCTCGCGGGGCTTTGGTCTGAAAAGTCCAATCGTGTAAGGTCGGGCCTTGGCAATCCATTTTCCATTGAGTCCCGTTTGCCGAACTTCCTCCTCAAGTTGGCGGAATATATCGAGATCATATGGCATTAGGACATTGATGGTGTCCTTCTCGATAACGCGATATAGTTGGGCCACTTGGACGAAATCTTGCCGCTTAATCGCTTCGATGAGTTCCGGTTTTCTATTCTCGGGTCTGACCACGTCGTAGAGCTCCCGGAAGTACTCGTTGAATAGCTCGGTATCATGGATATCCATTGAATGAGCACCGCGCCTCTTAAGGAGCATGCGGGTGACGCTTGCCGCTTGCTGATACGTTCCATTCGGGTAGCGCTCTTCCTCCGGCATGAACACTCGAACCTCAGCAATCTCCACACTGCCATTGCGGTTACAACGCCCGGCGGCCTGGGCAATGGCATCGAGAGGCCCAAAAGCTCGGTAAACAATGGGGAAATCGATATCGACACCCGCCTCGACACACTGGGTGGAGATGAGGCGACATGGCTTCTTCCTCTGTAGCCTCGCCCGAACCTCTTCAAGTACGGCTTGCCGGTGGGCCGGACACATGCTCGTCGAAAGGTGGAAAAGACCTTCTGCCCCGTTCTCATGTAGTTCTTTGAAGAGGCGGAGGGCGTGTTTCTTGAGATTGACCACGCATAGTACCTGAACATGGGTTCTAAGGCACCGGGCTATGTCCGCAATCCTGGTAGGGTTGGCCAAGTCCGGCCACTCCACTTTGGTGCGTTTGGCGCGTTCGAAGAGGTTTAGTCCTTTAGGAACGATTTCCTTCGGTTGCCAACCGGCTTTACAATAGGTCTTAACATGAGCATCAAGATGGGTGAAGGCGGGCTGTGTGGCTGTGGCAAGAACGACTGTTGTCCGGTACCGGTGGTCCGCAAGCCGCGAGAGTGTGGCCAGCGTGGGAACGATGACCGAGACGGGAAGCGTTTGGACTTCATCGAAAAGGATAACACTGCATGCCAGCCGATGGAGCTTTCGGCAAGCGGGAGAGCGATTCGAGAAGAGCGATTCGAGCAATTGAACGCTGGTGGTCACAATGATGGGAGCATCCCAATTCTCAGTCAAGAGCCGTACTCGCCGCCGGGATTCGTCTTCCATATCTTGATCATCGCCACTTCCCTCACGGCCCAAGTCACGGATTCCGGCCAAGCTGTGATGCTCTAGAATGTATCGTTCAATTTCCTTTGGCCCAAATATATCTGCGAGAGCCTTTCGGTACTCCCGAACCGTCTGCTCAATGACGGTTAAATACGGGACAACCACGATCACTCGACGGAGTTGGTGGTGCATAGCATGGGTGAGAGCAAAGGACAGCATCGAAAGCGTCTTGCCGGTGCCGGTAGGAGCAGTAAGGGTGAAGACCCCTTGCGGCGCACTGCCTTTTTCCAAGCATGCTTTAAGAAGATCGTCGCGCAACCGATTCACACTAGGAGATGCCTTCGATTCGGTGGCGAGTTTATCAAGGTAGGCCCGAAGGCAAGGGAGAGTACGTTCGGGGTTGAGAAAAGGCCCCTCCTCCCGGAAGCATTTTCTGCCGTTCTCACTTTGAAAATGCGCCTCTGTCTCAATGAAATCAGCATCCACCAAGGCTGAATAGAGCATACGAATGTCTAGCATTGACGCAGCATGGGATTTGGTGCTGATGCCTTCATAGATAGATCTGGAAATACTATCGGGCTTTGGTAGGTTCAAGCCATCCGCCTCGAAACGCTCGAACAATTCTTCTAAATTCGCTCCAGAAGGCACCTGCTGACCAATGATCAACTCCTCGTTCTTTCCCTTGAAGTCTCTTTTGGAATAAATCGCCATATTTACCCAAATCATGTAGAAGGCCTGCAAGTTTCGCTTCATCTGATGCACCAAAGGCCCTTGCAAATTCTGCGGTACGATTGGCAACATTATAAAGATGATCCTTTAGTAACTCCCAATCACCATTACGGTTAGCGCTGTGGGCGTAATACTTCTGGTCTTTCTGGTTCATTTGGTCTATTTGGTCTGTCTAGTCTATCTGGTCCATTTAATACATCCGTTCTGTCCGGTTCGTCCGGCTCCATTTCATCAGTGCTCCTTTACCACCCTTTTTTCTTATCGGCAGTCGCCGGAGCAGACCTTCTGCCCCTTGTTCTCCCAGCAATAACACCAATGGCTTTTCCCGTCTCCGGATTGCAAGTTCATTCCAACTTTTTTTCTTTCAAGTGGTCCAGCATTTTAAGTCCGAGATCCGTTATTTTATAACGCTGTTTAGAACTCCGCGGTTTATCGGGAATAGTGCGCTCAATCCAATTTGCAGCCAAGCATGGTTCAAGATATGTCTTTAAAAAGTGTACTCGGTCCTTCAACCCGGCAGCGCGCTGTAGCTCGGGGTGACTTCGGGGGTGACTTCGGGGGTGACTTCCCCGGTAACTTCCCTCTCTGGTGCTTTTAACTGCGCCCGCACTTCGGGGTTGGGCCGAAAAATCGCAGTGAAAAAACCGTTCACCTCGAATTCAGGCTCGGGGCAGCCCTGATCGCGCACCTCGTCGCGGATACGTTTGATTCCGGTCCCGGCCTTCTCGATAAAGCCAATCCGGTGAAGCAGATCGGCGATGAGCGGATTGCGCCGGATGCTCTTTTTTCCCAGATCCGCAAAGGTCATGCCCTTAGGCAGTCCTCCGGGGTTCAGTACCTCGATCCGATCGGTGTAGATCTCGACGAAGACGTTGGCGCCTTCGACAAACCAGTCCCGGTGCATCACGGCGTTGGTAATCGCCTCGCGCAGGGCCTTGACCGGGTATTCGGGAACATTCTCGCGCTTCAGGCGCTCGATACGGTAGGCGATGCGGGTGTTGCGTTCGATGAAACGGAGGGCCTCTTCGAGATCAAACATGACGCCGCCATCAAAGTCCTTGCGGTCAAGAATGCGGAGCTTGTCCGTACCCTGGGCGAGGATGCAGGTGATGTAAGCCTGCGGGAAGAAGTGCCGCACGTTCTTGGCGAAGAAAAGCACCCCGGCATTACGGAAGAGGAGTTTGCCTCTGGCGCGTTCAGCAGCTTCGATGTTCACCAAGACATCCTCGGTCCGCGGCCGTCCGGTGATGCCAGAGAGTCTTAACCAGGTGTTAAACTTCTGCCGGTCGAAGTCCTCCGGGTAGCGAAACTTCGGGCAAAGGGACAGATCGAAACGGATCGAGCCTTCGCTTCGGAAGAAATTGCGGATCTCGTCCCGGGAAAGTTTCTGGGTAGAGGCGCCCTGCCGCCAGAAAAAACCCTCCCGGCATTGCACCGGTTTGTTTTCGTTTTCCCGGACCGTAATGACCAAAACCCCGCCCAGTTTTTCGAGCAGTATCTTTGCCGGAGGATCGCAGTTCCGAGCCAAGTCCTGGATCTGTGACCTCAATGCATTATTGTCTTTTATCCCTTTTACCGTCCCATCGTCACGGACCCCGAGCAGAATCTTTCCCCCGGTGCTATTGGCGAAAGCAGAGAAATCCCGAGCCAAAGAAGAAGTAAATGCCTCTTTATATTCAAGCATTGATCCTTCGTCCCGGAGAAGGATATTAAGATCGGTTGGTTTCATTGTCCGGATATTCCTTCGGCCTTTCCCTCACCTCGAAGAGCTGTTTAAGGGAGTCCACCTCCAGCCAAAGAGATTCCTGCAAATCCGCCCGCGCTCCCTGCCCTTCCTAATACAAATTACCCAATCACCCCTAACTCCCATGAAGAAAAACCGATAGGTTTCTTCACGCCTCGCCAACTCAGCCCTATCCATTAACTGTTTTAAATCTTTTCTCTTTAGCAATGCACCCATAGCGGAGTAAAAACTGTCTTCGGTCTACGATTTTTCTGACCCGTCTGGGTTTGCCTCACCGGCAGTCGCCGGAGCAAACCGTCTGCCCCTTGCTCTCCCAGCAATAGCACCAGTGGGATTTGCCGTCCCCGGTCCACCAGTTGGTTGAGGTTTCCTTCCCGTCTCCTACCTGCCGGGTTTGGGTTCTTTCATGGACCACCTGCGGACCTGGTGTTGACATGATCGAATCCCAGACCGCGGCGCAGCCGGAGACAAAAAACAAAAGCGAAACCAAAAATATTATCCTTTTCATCTGACCCACTCTAGCTTGAATTTTAGAATCAGTCAGTGACAGGGTATGTCATTGCTATGATTTCATTAGTTTATCTCGTCCGTCCTGAATTTCCCCGTCTACCGTCTGCCAGGTCTATTTTGTCCATTTAATCCATCCGTTCTGTCCGGTTCGTCCGGCTCATTTCCTCGGGCGCTCTTTTTGTTTGGGAAGGTAATGGGGTTCGGACTGCTTCCCACTTGCCCTTCAAACATTCAATTTCGTAAAAAGCGCGCTTCAGCGGGTCGTCGAGGCGGATTAATTCTATCAGCTGAGTCCAGGAAAAGCGGAGAACCAGTTCGGGAGACAGCGGCGGAAGACCCGTGGATTTCCTCATCAGCGATGAGGATTTTCGGATCCCGGCCGGACCGGACTTCGGGTCCATTTTCCTCACCGGTGGCGAGGAAATTTTACCTCCCACCTGAGGATAGACCAGGTAAAATTGCCGGGTTCGTTCCAGCATCTGGACGCTGAGCCCTCTTAGACCGCGGGCTTTGAGATCCTCCGACACTTGCGCCAGCAGGTTCTCTCCATATCTGGCCCGGTCTTTTCCCGCTTGCTCGTATTCCACCAAGTAGACTCCAATCAGCCAATTTCGCAGAACCAGCGATTGGTTGACCGCGGTAGCGGCGCGTTCCAACGAACGCTTATGAATTTCAGTAATTGCGGCGATCAGTTGATCGTAGTTCTCGGGCGCGTCTAATCTGGTCAGGTCAGTGCCGGAAACTCTCAATCGGTCTTTTTCTGGCTCTGTTTGCAGCGTTTTCTTCACCGGCTTTCCTCTTTCCAATTGGTCTATTTAGTCTATCCAGTCCATTCGGTCCATCAGATGAAACCTTTTCCTCATAATTTATGAAAATGTTCGATCCATAATCCTGCCCTGGCAACCCCACTCCCCGGAATAAAAGGCCAAGGCGAAGGCGGCGGCCAGTTTCGCCACGTTCCGAAGATCGGCCCCAAGTTCCTGCCAATTTTCAGGGTTGGGATCGTTTTCCCGGGAATGGGCGTAAAACTTCTGGTCTTTCTGGTTCATTTGGTCCTCCTACGCCAATCCATCCTGCGCAGAAACACTGCTTCGGAGGACATGGGCTTCGGAGGATAAATCTGTCTGGTCTGTTTGGTTAACTCGAAACTGGATTCCCGCTTCCGCGGGAATGACGTAAAGATTTATCGTTCCGAAATCCGCAATCGCATCGTTAATTGTAAAATTTGCCAGTGACAGTGTATGTCATTAACGATTGCGGATTGACGAGTGTCCCTCGACTCCGCTCGGGATAAACCTTCTCCCCCAAGGGGAGAAGGAAAAATGACAAAGAAAAGAAAGGAAAAGCGGAAAGAGGTGCGCAAACACCGGTTGTTAATATGCTTTACCTTCTATCGAAATCCGGGGGAAAAGTCAAAGACAAAATAATAAGGGAAATATCCAAAAATATGGCTCGATCCTTCCTTACCTCAGGATAAATAAATCGAGCAACTACAAAAAAATCGCGGCCTAAAGGTCGCGGCTACCAAAACCTGACAGGATTTATTTAAATCGAAGCAAGAGGACCGAGACTGGATTCCCGTTTGCACGGGAATGACAAAAATACGGAAATAATAAGGGTAATTTATTGCCGGATCTATTTGGAGATTTTCCGGAGCCATTTTTCCAGCGACCAGGCGGTCACCAGCCCCGAAAGCAGATCGGCTTCAAAACCAAGGGCCGGGAGCAATTCCCGCCCGGAATAAAAGATCCCCGCTTTCCCGGCCGGGATGGATAGTTTGCCCCGGTTCAACCCCCGGCGGTTCGACCAGATTGAAGATCCGTAATCGGTCAATTCTTCTCCCTTTTTCAAAGTCGGCTCCCCGACCTGGAATTCCTTCAGGAAAGGAATCAACCAGCCAACTTTTTTCATTACCTGCTGAGAAACCTCTTCGGCGGATTTGGAAACGGACCTGAAATACGCGGCCCGGATCAACAGATTCCCGCTTTCCCCGGGATAGCGGGAATCCCCTTCTTCCCGGTTGGATTCCTGGAGGGGAAGCACCTCCAAATAAATCAGATTTTCATCCGTCTGACCCTGATCGGGCTCCCCGATGACAAACAGCCGTTTTTCCATCCCCACCGGAATCACTTCCGCTTTAACCTTGATTTCGAGGGAATCCAGGAGATAACCGATCTCCAGGGCACCCAGGTGCCGGGCAAGTAATTTGACCCCCCGCGCCTTCCGCAGTGTTTCCGGGAGAGACCTGATAAACCCCCGGCTGTTTCCGGACCAGATCAGGCTCCGGAAATTGACCGGTTTTTCTTCCCCCTGGCTGCCCCAGGAATGGAACTCGGTCCTCTTTTTTATCTGCCGAACGGTGGTCAGCTTGAATTGCAGGGTTTCTTCCCCCGGGCCGGGTTCAGGGTCACCCGGGGAGACGGGAACGCCCGGATTCAGGACTTCGATTTTCAGTTCCCGGGCCATCCTTCTCAAAGCCGTCATTATTTCCTCCAGCCCGACCAGCCCCACCTTCGATTCATGAGGAGAAAATAATGGGAAGAAGGCCTGACGATAATAGGCGGAAAAGGCCCCCATTTCCTCTTCTTCTTCCTTCCAGAAAAGACCGGAGCTGAAACGTCCCGGGGACTCGAGCATCCGGCATAAAGGACGGGACCGGGATAATCCCTGGTTTAAATTGTTTAAGTTTAAATGCCTGACCTGCTGGTATTGCCGCCAGAGGGATAGGTTTTCAAAGAATTTTCCGTCCAGGGTTCGATAGTCCGGTCGCTTCGTCTCCACCCCCCAGATCCGGAAATAATCCGAGACGGTCCGGCCGGAATCTTGGACCCGGGCAAAAACCGGTTCCAGCTCCCCCTGGAGCTCGGGAAATTCAAAACCGATCTCGGACAAAAACCGGTGATAAACGCTGGGAATGCCGAAACGATGCCCCGGAGCCACGAACTGGAAAAGTTGATCTTCCCGCTTTAATCTCTGTTCCAGGGCCGGGAAAACCTGAAGAAATATTCCTCCCCGGGGAATAAGGCCTCCGGGAACGGCCTTGACCCGATCCAGAAGCGCCGCTTTTCTTCCCGCCTGGGCCAGGGTGATCGCCGCCACCCACCCCCCGGGAGAATTGGCCACGATTAAAGCGTCAAATTCGTTCATAATGATCGGCCATGCTAAAAAATAACAAACGGCTTATGTCAATCGGTTGCGCTGCTAGTGTTATGTTTCAGAAAAGCCTTTACCATAAACATCTTTTTCGTAGGGGAGCCCTTCAGGATGAGTCCCTTCAGGATAAACCATTCCATTTATCCCGAGTAACATCGAGGGGCTGGCTCCCTCTTCGGGCGGCGGTAGAATGCCGCCCCTACATAATCAAAAACCAAGGATCTTGATCACGGGAAAGTCGTTACTGAGACACTACTCTAGTTTCGCCCAACGGCTGTGTCCTTTGGTTTTCTCCTTTACTCGATTACCACCATCGCAATGGCCAATTTTTTTGTATGGGAAAGACTTATATCCAACGACTTGAACCCCAGCTCCCGCACCATTTGTTCCGAACTGCCGGTGAAATGCACAACCGGCCGTCCGGAATCATCATTTTCCACGCTGACATCCCGGAGGGTAAAAACCTTTCCCAGGGCCTTGATTAACGCTTCCTTGGCCGCAAACCGCGCCGCCAGATGCGGCCAGGGGTCCCGATGGCCAAAGGAATAGGCGATTTCGTTGTCCGAAAAGACCCGGTGCAAAAAACGATCGCCCCATTTCTCGACGAGACCCCGGACCCTTTCCACTTCCACCAGATCAACCCCGACTCGATTCATAGGCAAAGTTTACATTTATATGTCTCGGGTTTCTAGTTTA
>JAPLJI010000048.1 GCA_026388655.1 Pseudomonadota bacterium | reverse complement strand
CCCAGGGCGTAAACCCGCCTCCGGCTTTCCCGCAGATCGGTGCCGGAGAAGAGCTGTCCTTCCCGGAGCCGCAATTCCCGGCGGATGACCTTGTCCCGGGTCTTGGTATTGCCCTGGATTCGGATCTGGTCCACGTAAACCAGTTCCCCCTTGTCCACCGCGAGGTTGATATTCACCTTCCGCTTCTCGAAATCAACCTGGGAGAGCGGTTCCACGCCGGTCAGGGCGTAACCGATGTCCGCGTATTTTTCCGTGACCAGGTATATGTCTTCGCTCAAACGGGAACGGGAAAAAATCTTTCCCTCCTTGGTCTTCAGCAAGGGCATGATTTCATCCTGGGTCAGGGGCGACTCGCCCTGCACGCCCACCTGGCCCACCCAGAACTGCTCCCCTTCTTCCACGTCGAAGTGGATCTCCACCCAGTCCCGCTCCGGTCCGAAGAGCAGGAAAGGACCGGCGATCTTGGCTTGGATATAGCCCCAGTCGAGGTAATGGGCGCGCAGGCGTTCGAGATCCAGGTCCAGGGCCTCCCGGTTGAAGGCGCCCTTGCCGGTGATCCAGGAGAAAGCCCCGTACTCCTGGCTTTCCATCACGGTTACCAGCTCCTCCGGCGAAAAGGCGGAGTTTCCCGAGAAGGAAATCTTCCGGACCACCACCTTGCGGCGCTCCTGGATCTGGTAGACCACCTTCACCTCGCCCTCCGAAACGGGAACAATGCGGCTTTGGATTTGGGCGTGGTAGTAGCCTTCCTCCCGGTAACGTTTCTCGATTTTCTTGACATCCTCCTCCACCGCCCAGATATTCAGGGGCTGGCGCGGCTTGACCGAGATGACCTCCTTTATTTTTTCCTCGGAAATCTTCTTCTTGCCCTCGATGGACACCTCCCGCACCCAGGGTCTTTCCTTCACCCGGAAAATCAGGATCACCCCCTCCGGGATTTCTTCCTCCTCCACCCAGGCCTCGTCAAAATAACCCAGGGCGAAGATTTTTTTCACCTCCTCCCGGAGCACTTCCGGGGAAAAGACCTGGCCGGCCCGGGAACTTAATATCATCCGGACCGCGTCCGGATCCACCCGGTGGGTGCCCTCGATCCGGACCTCCCGGATGATCCGGGCCTCCTCCCCCCCGGCCGGACCGGGGCGGAAGCCCAGCCCGAGGATCAAACCGAGCGCGAGCAGGCAGAGGAATTGTTTTCCTTTCAGACGTAACCGGTTCCCATTCCTCTGCGCGCCGCAATCCGTATCCAAACGATATCCTCTAGGTCATCGCCTCTACCATCCCGCGATAGGCGGGATCGTTTTCGGGAACCTGATCGATAAATGCCTGACCATCCTTCAGGCGGATCCGGGCGGCCAGCCGCCGGGCCAGGTCTTCATTATGCGTGGCCAGGACCAGGAGGACCCCTTCCTCCCGGTTGAGCTCGGCCAAAAGCCTGATGATCACCTCGGCGTTCTCCTGGTCGAGGTTGCCGGTCGGCTCGTCCGCGAGCAGGATCTCGGGTTTCAGAATCAGGGCCCGGACCAGGGCCACCCGCTGCTGCTCCCCGCCCGAGAGCTCGGCCGGCCGGTGGGTGAACCGGTCCTTAAGACCGATCCGGGCCAGGAGTTCCTCGGCCCGGCGGGCGGAATTCCCGATGTCTCCCCCCCGGATCCGCGCCGGGATCAGAACATTTTCCCAGGCGGTGAAATCCGGGAGCAACCGATGGAACTGGAAAAGGAACCCGATGGTCCGGTTGCGGAACCGGGCTCTTTCCCCTTCCGACATCCCCTGCAAATCCTGCCCCTGGAAAAGCACCCGGCCCGAGCTGGGGGTCTCCAGGGCCCCCAGGATGTGCAGGAGGGTGGATTTTCCCACCCCGGAAGCCCCCACCAGGGCTACGGCCGCTCCGGCGGGAAGCCTCAGGTTGATCCCCTTCAGGACCCGGACTTCGGTATACCCCAGGCCGTAGCTCCGGAAGAGATTTTCCGCGGTCAGGATGGGTTCACTCATAACGAATCGCTTCCACCGGATCTTTCCGGGCGGCCTTGAGCGAAGGGTAAAGGGTAGCGACGAGACTGATGAAGAGGGCGGTGCAGCACACCAGCAAAACCTCGCCGATCCGGGTTTCCACCGGGAAAGTGGTGATGTAATAAATGTCCGCGGGAAGCTCGATGATATGGTAGCGTTTTAGGATCCAGCAGAGGCCCAATCCCCCGCCGAGCCCGAGAACGGTTCCGGTGAAGCCGATAATAAACCCCTCAAACAGGAAAATGCGCATGATTCCGCGCGCCGAAGCCCCCATGGCTTTCAGGATCCCGATCTCTTTCCCCTTTTCGGTTACCAGCATGGTCAGGTTGGCAATGATATTGAAGGATGCCACCAGCACGATCAGAATCAGGATCACGAACATGACCGCCTTCTCCAGGCGCAGCGCGGAGAAGAGGTTCCGGTTCATTTCCTTCCAGTCCCGGGTGTAGAACGGGTAACCGAGGTCGAGAGAAATCTGGGCCCCGATCCGGTCGGCCTCCTCGATCTTCCGGACCCGGACCTCCAGTCCGGTGACCTTGGAACCCAGGTCAAAAAACTTCTGGGCCTCCGCCAGGTGGATGAAGGTCAGGCTGGAATCGTATTCGTACATCCCGGAGTCGAAGATCCCCACCACCTGGAATTCCTTCATCCGGGGAATCATGCCGAACGGGGTCAGGCTTCCCAGAGGAGAAATGAGGTTAATCCGATCCTCCCGGATTACCCCCAGGAGCCGGGCCAGTTCCTGCCCGATGATGATTCCCGGGGGCGCCTCCCGTTTCCGCTCCAGTTCGGAGATCTGGCCTTCCTTCAGGTTCCGGGCCAGGTCCACCACCGCCGAGATGGATTTCGGATCGATCCCCCGCAGGGCCACCCCCATGACGTTGGTCTTGGAGGTCACCATGGCCTGGGAATAAACGAACGGGGTGACCGCTTCCACCCCGGGGAAACCCTTGACCTTTTCCTTGATTTCCGCCCACTTCTCCATCCCGCCGCCCGACCGGAGCACCATGAGGTGGGAGTTGGTCCCCAGGATCTTTCGCTTGATGTCATTATGAAAACCGGTGATCACCGAGAGCACCACGATCAGGGTGGTCACCCCCAATGCCACCCCCCCGATCGAAATCAGGGTCCCGAGGGAAAACAGGCCCCGGGTGCCCCGGAGATAGCGAATGGCGATGTATTCCGAAAAACCCATGCCCGGATTTATTCCGCTCCTTCCGGCGCGGTTTTGGAATCGAGCGGCTTCAGGAGCGGGAAGAGGATTACCTCCCGGATCGAAGGCGAATCGGAGAGGATCATCAGGAGCCGGTCGATCCCGATCCCGCATCCCGCCGTGGGCGGCATCCCGTGTTCCAGGGCCAGCAGATAATCTTCATCCACTTCGCCCCCCAGGGCCCGGGCCTGGGCCTGGAATCTCTCCCGCTGGTCCTCGGGATCATTCAGCTCGGAAAAGGCGTTGGAGACCTCAAATCCACCGATGAAAAGTTCAAACCGCTCCACCAGGGCGGGGTTATCCGGTTTTCTCCGGGCCAGGGGTGAAACCTCCACCGGGTAATCGTAAATGAAAGTGGGCTGGATAAATTTGTCTTCCACCAGCTTTTCCAGGATGTCCTGCTCGAGTTCGGGCCGCGAGAGCTTCGGGTCCGTCTCTACCCCCCGGGTTTTCAGGAAGGCCCGGATGGTTTCGGGAGAGGCGAGGTCACTTTCCCCGGCCTGACCGATCTCCCGGATCGCCTGGGCAAAGGTATATTTCCGGAAGGGGGGGGTGAAATCGATTTCGTTCCCCTGGTAAACGATCTTTTTCCCCCCGCAGATCTCCTGGGCCAGCCCGGAGAAGAGATCTTCGAGGAGCACCATCAGATCGCGGTAAGTGGCATAAGCCTGGTAAAACTCGAGCATGGTAAACTCCGGATTGTGCCGGGTGGAAATGCCCTCATTCCGGAAATTACGGCCCAGTTCGAAAACCCGCTCGATCCCGCCCACGACCAAGCGTTTCAGATAAAGTTCGGGGGCGATCCGGAGAAAAAGCTTCTGGCCCAGGGCCTGGTGATAGGTCTGAAACGGCTCCGCCGCGGCCCCACCGGCCTTGGGCTGGAGAATGGGGGTTTCCACTTCCAGGAATCCCCGCTCCGTGAGGAAGCCCCGGATCCGGTTGAGCACCTCGCTCCGCCGGCGGAAGATTTCCCGGACCTTGGGATTGGCGATGAGATCCAGGTACCGCTGCCGGTAGCGGATTTCCACTTCCTTCAGTCCGTGCCATTTCTCCGGGAGCGGCCGCAAAGACTTGGCCAGGAGTTTAAGTTCATCCACCCGGATGGATAATTCCCCGGTCCGGGTCCGGAAGGGCCGGCCCTTGATCCCGACGAGGTCCCCCAGGTCCAACCCGCGGAAGATTTCCCAGTTCAGGGACGGGACCCTTTCCCGTTCGATATATCCCTGCACCTTCCCCTCCTGGTCCTGGAGATGAAAAAAAGCCGCCTTGCCGAACTTGCGGATCGCGATCACCCTTCCGGCCAGGGAGAATACCTCCCCGGTCAATTCCTGATCGGTGATTTTCAGAAACTCCGGGGCGGAAAACCGCGCGGCAAAAGCCTTCAGCTCCAGATCCACCGAAAAATCATTGGGATAGGGATCAATCCCCCGGGCCCGAATCTCCTCCAGTTTCTTTTTCCGGATTTCCCGGGGGTCCTCTTTCTTCTCTTCCATTTATCCTTCCTTAATGTTTGTACTTGCTCAGGTTGTTAGGTTCACGGTTCAAGGTTCAAAGGTTGAATACGAAACATTCCGAAGTTGACGAATTGAATCGAACCCGTTTTTGCGTTTTCTGAAGTTCCTAAACTTCTGAACATTTAACTCTGAACTCTGAACTTTGAACCCTGAACCTGAGTAGTTGCTAATGTTTGAGCAGGTAATCCCGGATTAACCCGTCCAGGTCTCCATCCAGAACCTTGTCCACTGCCGAGGTTTCCCATTCGGTGCGGTGATCCTTGACCAGGTGGTAAGGATGGAGGATATAGCTCCGGATCTGGCTGCCCCAGGCAATGCTCTTCTGCTTCTGGTAAAGCTTCTCCTTTTCGGCCTCCTCGGCTTGGCGCTTCTGCTCCAGGAGCCGGGACTTTAGAATCCGGAGGGCGATAATCCGGTTCTGGTACTGGGATCTCTCGTTCTGGCAGGTTACGACCATCCCGGTGGGCAGATGGTAAACCCGCACCGCGCTGGAAACCTTGTTGACGTTCTGCCCCCCGTGCCCCCCGGCCCGGAAGGTCTCCACCCTCAAATCCTTCTCCTCGATGATGATCTCCTGCTCATCCTGCACCTCGGGATAGACGAAAACCGCCGCGAAACTAGTGTGCCGCCTCTGGTTGAAATCAAAGCGCGAAAGCCGGACCAGGCGATGCACCCCTATCTCCGCTTTTAGAAACCCGTAAACGTTCTCCCCGGATACCGCCACCGTGGCGCTCTTGATCCCGGCCTCTTCTCCGGGGGTCCGGTCCAAAATCTCGACCCGGAAACCCCGCCGTTCCGCCCAGCGCAGGTACATCCGGAGAAGCATCTCCGCCCAATCCTGGGCGTCGGTCCCCCCCGCGCCCGCGTTCACCGAAAAAATCGCGTTGCGGTTATCCTCGGGGGGGAGGGTCCGGGCCATTTCCGCTTCCGCCATCTGGGAGCGAACCTTCTCCAGGCGGAGGGAAAGCGCCTCGCCTTCCGCCAGGTCCTTCTCCTCTTCCGCCAGGTTAAGGAGAAGCTGGATTTCCTCGAGTTCGCCTTCGAACTGGGTGAAAGTCTCGAGTTCCCGGCGGATCCGGGCTTCCTCTTTCAGGGTTTCCTGGGCCCGGCCGGGATCCTGCCAGAGTTCCGGGCGGGCCACTTCCCGGGCCAGTTCCTCCCGGCGTTGTTTCAATCCCGGAAGGTCAAAGATGGTCGCGCAGGGTTCGGTAATCGGTATTCAGTTTTTCCCAATCTTCCCTAAGTTCCCGGAACACGACCTTTACCTTCCTTTCTGACCCCCGCCCCAACCAACAGGACCAGAGCCAAAACCATTATCACTTTAGCAAATAAATCCCCGTGCCGGGTATAAAATGTCCTCCCCCCGGCGGAGAGAGTCTGAATCGGGTCCACCACAAAACCCCGGGTAAAAATCCCGGTCTGCCTGCCGATCCGCCCATCCCACCCGATTACGGAAGTGACCCCGGTATTGGCGGCCCGGGCCACCGGAACCCGATTCTCCACGGCCCGAAAAACCACCATGGAATGATGCTGGTAGGGAGCCGAGGTCTTCCCGAACCAAGCGTCATTGGTAATATTTACCAGAAAAGAGGAGCCTTTGGCTACGAGCCTCCGCACCTGGTCCGGGAAAATGGCCTCATAACAGATCATGACCCCGATGTTTTTATCCCCCCAGACCAGGTTCTGAAGTTCCCGCCCCGAGGAAAAATCCCCCATTCCTTCGAGGAAACGGGCCAGCCCCCCCAGAATCCACCGGATCGGAATATATTCACTGAAGGGAACCAGATGGATCTTGTCATACCTCCCGGCTTCCCGGCCGGAAGCGTCGAGAAGAAAAGCGCTGTTGTAATACCGGTAATCACCCGTGCCCGTTTTCAGGGGGGGATCCAGCCCGGGGCTTCCGAAGAGGAGTGGTACACCCATTTCTTTGACCGCCGCCTTGATCCGCGGCCGGAAGTTGAGGTCCTCTTCATAGTAAAAAGGGGTGGCGGTTTCCGGCCAAATAATCAGGTCCGCCCCTGCCGCGGCCGCCTCCCGGGAAAGACCGAGATAGATATTGACCGTCTCTTCCTGGTACTCCGGCCGCCATTTGATGTCCTGCTCGACATTGCCCTGAATTAGGGCGACCCGGATCTCCGTCCCCTTCTTCACCGTTTCCCCCAATTGCGAAAGCCTGATTTTCCCGAAAAGGAGGCACCCGCCCCAGAGGCAGAGCAGGATGGCCAGTTCGGCCGCGAAGGCCCTCCCCCGGACCTGGCCGCGGAGCCACCGGATCCCAGCCCAGCCCACCACATTGGCCAGAACCAGGAGGAATGATATACCGTAGACCCCGGTGATCTCCGCCGCCTGGATCAGGGTTAGCCACCGGAATTGGGAATAACCCATGCTTTCCCAGGGAAACCCGATCCAGAAAAAGGAGCGGACATACTCGAGACCAACCCAGAGGAAAGGTGCGGAAAGGAAAAAAGGAACCCCGAGCCTCAGGGCGGAAAATCTCAACCCCCAGGCGAAGATCCCAAAGAACAGGGCAAGATATGCCGAAAGCAATAAAAGGGGAAGGAGCGAAACCAGGAAGGAAGCCCCTCCATATATGTGAACCGCCACCACGATCCAGTAGATAAGCCCCAGGTTAAAAACCATTCCGGCGCCCCAACCGAGCCAGAAAGCCCGGCGCGGGGTTTTCTCCCCGATCGCCTGCAGCAGGGGGATCAAGCCGACCCAGGCCAGGGGGAAAATCCCGGGATAGGGAAAAGCCAGGACCAAAATAACCCCGGAGGCCAGGCTTAAATCCAGCGAGCCGGGCCGGGAAAAGCGCGCCCAGAACGATCTGGCGATTGCGTTGTTAGACATGAAATTTATTTTCTAGATTTCTTTATTTCTTCGACTTAGGATTTAGAATTTATCCTGAGCGATTTATCCCGAGTTCTACCGAGGGAAGCCGAAGGACTGACGACTTCGGACTTTTTATCGCTTTGAGAATCTCTTGGGCCCTTCGATTCATCGCCCGGGCTTCCCGCCGGTCCCGGTGATCGTAACCCCAGAGATGAAGAATCCCGTGGATCAGGAGCTCCGCCACCCTTTCCTCCCGGCCGATCCCCGCCCGTTTCGCTTCCCTGGCCGCGGTCTCCATCGAGATCACGATTTCCCCGAGAAATTCCGGTTCTCCCTCCGACAGGGGAAAAGCCAGCACGTTGGTGGGGCCTTTCCGCCCGAGGTAGCGGAGATTCAATTCCGAGATGAAGGGATCGTCGGTAAAAACCAGGGAAAGCTCACCGGGCAGGTTCCCGGGTCCCTTAGGAAAGCCCCAGGCGGTGCAGATCTTCCGGACCAGATTTCTTATCGTCCTTCGCTTTATTGCCGTCTTTTTCCCCGTGACTCCGATCTGAATTTTCATCTTTTTCCTTGGCGGAGGGGGCTCCTTTCACCGCCGGTTCGGGGTAATCAATGCGCTGATGGTAGATGCCGACCAAAACCCGGTTGAAGCTCTTGGCGATCTCGTTGAGATCGCGCAAAGTAAGCATGCAGTTGTCCAGCTGGCCATCGGAAAAAATCCCGTTGATGATCTTCTGCACCATCCCCTGCAGACGGGCCGGGGTGGGATCCGTTACCGTCCGGGAAGCCGCCTCGACGGCGTCCGCCAGAAGCACCAGCCCTCCCTCCCGGCTCTGGGGCCGGGGGCCGGGATAGCGGTAATCCTTTTCTTCCACTTCCGGATGTTCCGGGTTGGCGAGGGCCAGGGCCTTGTCATAAAAATACTTGATCAGACTCGTGCCGTGGTGCTGGGCGACGATTTCCAGGATCGGGTAGGGAATTCGATGGGTCCGGCCCAGGCTGATTCCTTCCTTGACATGGGAAATCAGGATTAGGGCGGAGAGGCGCGGGGTCAGGCGGTTGTGGGGGTTGTCCCCCCCCTTCTGGTTCTCGATAAAGTAGGCCGCCTTGGAGATTTTCCCGACATCATGGTAGTAAGCCGCCACCCGGGCGAGCAGGGGGTTGGCCCCGATGGCCTTGGCCCCTTCCTCTACCATGGAACCTATCACCACGCTGTGGTGATAGGTCGCGGGGGCCTGGACCACGAGTTCTTTCAGCAGGGGATGCTCCAGGTTGGAAAGCTCCAGAAGCTTGATGTCGGTGGTATACCCGAAGGCGTATTCGACCAGGGGCAGAATTCCGGTGACCAGGATCGCCCCCGCCAATCCTCCCCCGAATCCGAAGAGGGATTCGGAGAGAACACCCACGCCGAGAATGTCCCCCCGGAGCAGGCGGTAGACCAGGACCATTGCGACGTTCGCGAACCCGACCCAGACCCCCGCCCTGACCACCTTGATTCTCTGCTCGCAGTGCCGTACCTCGTCGGACCCCAGGATTCCCCCGATCAGGAAATAGATGGTAAAGAAAAGGTTGTCTGCAAAAAGTGTCCCCGCCAGGGGTGCCAGGATAAAAGCGAAAATCAGGGCGGTCTCGGAATTAATCAGCATCCGGACCAGGATGATCGCGGCGGCCACGGGAAGACCGAAACCGAAGGCGCTCCGGGGCAGGAACGCCGGCCATTGGCCGGCGTTTACCAGCCCCAGGTAAAGACGCTCCGCCAGCAGGGTGGAAAGCAAAACCACGGCCAGAAAAACCAGGTCGGGAAAACCCACGTTAAACTTTTTTACATTTCGCTTTCCGAAGCGGAAGAGAAAAACCACGAGCGCCAGGCTGAGCCCGAAAATTCCCAGTGCGACCTGCACGAAGTTGGCATAACTCTGCTCCTCGCGGATGGCCCTAAGCTTAAGCAGGTGGTCCTCCCGGACCACCTCGCCCTCGCGGATGATCATCTCCCCGGACTTGATTTTAAACAGCACCGGCTTGACCTCTTCCCGGGCCGTGGACCGGCGCGCATCCGTCTCGGCCTGGTTAAAAGTCAGGTTGGGTGAGATCAGGCGGATAGCCAGCCCTTTAAGAACCTCGGCTTCCGGGCCGGGCAGGCGCGCCCAGACCTCCCGGGCTTTCTGGGCTAACACCGCCCGGGCCTCCGCCAGATCAATCACCTGGGTAATCTCGTCGCCGGAGAGCATGATCTCGGGAGGGAGGGTGGCCCGGACCAGTTCCCCGGTCTCGGAAACCTTTGGAGCCGGCCAGTTAATGGTGCGAATCATGATTCCCCGGTCCCACTCCTTTAAAATCGCTTCCCGGTCCGGGACGATCCGTTCACTGAGAACCCCGGCCACGAGCCCAACCAGTTTCTGTTCCCGCTGGCCGGAAAAGCGGCGGGCGGTCAGAACGCGGATTTCCTCCTCGGGGAGGGGCAGGCCCAGGGCTTCCTCGAGTTCCTTTTTCATCTGGGCTTCCGCCAGGGTCCGGTCTTTTAACCGCGATCGGGACGCGAGATTTTTCCTCCCGGTCTGCATCATCTTCCGGACTTTTTCGACGGACCGATCCTTGAGCCCGGCATCATAATCGAAGACCGCGGAGACCAGTTCCTCCGCCTCGGCCCTCTTCTTCTCGGTCGCGGGCCGGTCCTCAAGCAGAAGATCCGCCGGGGACTTGATATTGCGGTCGGCCACCTCCCCCACCTGATAACGGACCCGCAGCAACCTCAGGTTGGGGCTCAGGATGATCGCCGCCAGAACGGCGATCATCCCGGCCAGGATCCAGCGGTTGAGGGTAGTATCCGCCCGGAGTTTTTCCCTCGCCCAGTTTTTCATCCCCTGGAGCCGGCTCGGCGGCCAAACCAGGCGCTGGGTTTCAGCTTCGTTTCGGTTCTCGGGAAGATCCCTTGCCCCGTCCGGAGCTTTCCCGGGAGTTGGTCTCGAAAATTTCATAAGCTTTAATGATCTCCTGCACCAACGGATGTCGCACGACATCCCGTTCGGAAAAATAGACAAACCGGATTTTCTCGACCTCCTTTAAAATCCCCTGCACCTCGACCAGGCCGGACATCTTCTCCCCCGGCAGGTCGACCTGGGTAATATCCCCGGTGATCACCGCCTTGGATCCAAACCCCAGGCGGGTCAGAAACATCTTCATCTGCTCCGAGGTGGTATTCTGGGCCTCGTCCAGGATCACGAAACTCTCGTTCAGGGTCCGACCGCGCATGAAAGCCAGGGGTGCGATCTCGATCACCCCCCGTTCCAGCAGGCGGCTGGCCCGTTCAAAATCCATCATGTCATGGAGGGCGTCGTAAAGCGGCCGGAGATAGGGGTTGACTTTCTCCGCGATATCCCCGGGGAGAAATCCGAGTTTCTCCCCCGCTTCCACCGCCGGCCGCACCAGGACGATCCGGAGCACTTCTTTCCGGAGCAGGGCGGAAAGGGCCATCGCCATGGCCAGGTAGGTCTTCCCGGTCCCGGCCGGACCGATCCCGATCACCATATCGCAGTTCCGGATCGCCTCGACGTAACGTTTCTGGTTCAAGCTCTTGGGGGTAATCCGCCGGCCCTTGATCGAGATGAAAATGTTGTCGGAAAAAATGCCGGCCAGATCCGCCTCCGGATTCTCCTGTAGGGTCCGGACCGCGTACTGAAAATCTATCGCGGCCAGGGAGATCCCCTGCCGGCGGAGGGTCTGGAAATCCTGGAATATTTTTTCCACCCGCCTGACCTTTTCGCTCTCCCCGATGACCCGGATTTCTTCCCCCCGGAATCCGATCCGAACCTGGAAGCTCGCCTCCAGGAAGCGGAGATTTTCATCCCGCTCTCCGAAGATTTCCCGGAAGAGATTGTCCCCGGCAAACGCGATTTCGCAAGTCGCGTCAGGATTGGAATTTATCTCGGTCACAAGTTAAATTTTCCCCCTCACCCTTCCCTCTCCCCCCGGGGGAGAGGATCAAAGTGAGGGGGCTCATTTTTTTAATTTTAGAAAGTAGTCCTAGACAAACAATCTTCCTGTAAATTGTCCAATGATTCCGATGGTTATGATTCAGCTTCGGGTTTAAATTTTCGGGAGGAGCAGGAGGTAATTATTCCCTCGGTTCAGGTAAAATAAATTCCGGGCCGGGCCCCCGTAAAAACGCGGGAACCGGAAGATTCCTCCCGGAGCTAAATCGTCGAGTTTCAGCGGGTAACCTCCCTCGCTGATCCGGTAAACCTCCAGGGCGCTGTCCAGCTGATCCCGGATTCCGTTTACCCAGATTATTTTCAGAGTGTCCGGTCGGGTCATTTCCGGGACCCCCGGGCCGAGCTTAATGGAGGCGGGAGAAAAACCCAGGCCCAGGACCAGAAGCCAGAGCCCGAGGACCAGGAGCGTACCCGCCGCAATTTTGAGGTAGCCCGGGGCTTGCAGGGGTGGAGCCGCCCCCTCTGCTTTTCCCTCGGCTTCCTGCCGCACGGGTTCGACATATTTTCCCTTCAGGAGATTGCTCAAGGCTTTCATGGCCTCGAACTCCCCCAGCAGGCTTAAATCCCGGATCTCCCGGACCGTGCGGTTCCCGTCCACCATGCTGAGGATTTTCTTTTCCTCCTCGCTTAATTTCCGGAATTCGCGCCGTTCCAGATTCAGTTTCCCTTCCTCCAGGTGGGGAAGAGATTCGTCACCCAGGGTGAAGACGATCTCGGGGGTGGGAACATCGTTCTGGATCACCTTCCACTCATCCAGCCGGCGGTAACCCTCCATCAAAACGTGCTCGGCGCTGATCTGGCGGTAAATATCCCGTTCGTAACGAACCGGCATCTGATGGAACTCATACAACCCGTCGGTCCACTGTAAAACCGAAAAGAGGGTTTCTTCCGTCTGCAGCCGCAGGACCTTGCGCAGGCCGTCCTTGCTCAAGACCCCCCGCTCAATCAGGATATCGCCCAGTTTCTGCAGGGTCTCCTTTTGGACTTCCAGGGATTCCTCCAGGTCCTTTTCCGCGATCAAGCCGCTCCGGAGCAAAAGCTCGCCTAGCTTCTCTCCCTTGCGCTTCATTTTCGGTTCGGCCATGATCACGAATCCGTCCTCGAAAACGATCTGGATCTGCTCCTCGTCCCGCGCCAGGTCGAGAATCCCGGTTTTCTGCTGGTGGGCAATCAGCTGAAAGATATCCGCGATCCCGAAATCTTTCAGGGTCCCCTTTAAAGCCATTATTCTTCCTCCCCGGAAATCAGGCTGGCCAACCCGATCAGGTAAATAATTACCAGGCCGGCGATCGACCCGACCATCCCCGCCCATTCGGCTCCCAAGGCCAGGGAGAACGGTCCGGGAAAGATCTCCCGGGGCAAAACCAGTTTGAGGACCAAGAGCCAGAAAATCAGGTTGAGCAGTAACCCGCGGCCGCACTTACCCCGGATAAAATGCCCGCAACCCAGAAGGGGCAGGCTGAGAAACCGCGCCAGCCACTTTTTCCTCTGGTTGTATCTCTGGATCTCGAATTCCTTGATCACCCGTTCCTGGGGGTCAATCCCCCCCTTCCGGACGAATACGAAGTAACACTGGGAGCAAAGACCTTCCACCTGGGCAAAACGGTGACAGCGCCGGCAGGCGATCATCCCGCATCGGGGGCAGGCCAGCGAACGACCCAGGCGGGAAAGAACGAAGGCGAACACCAGGGCAAGAATCCCCAGAACCGCATAAAAAACCAGCACCTTCTGGGGCACCCAACCGCCGAAGAGGCGGGTCTGCAGCAACTCTTCCAGCTCCGCCTGTTTCTCACTGCGAACCCCCAAACGGCTCTGGATCAGGCTCCGGGGGATACTTTCGTCCGCCAGGTAGCTGTTCGCGATCCGGGGGTTCCCCACCCGGCTGAACCATTCCACCATCGCCGGATCGAGCTCCTTGGCTCGGGAAAGCTCCTTCTGCCCCTCGGAAAGACGGGCCTCGGCAAAAAACCGCTGGCTCAGGTTGTAGTGAGCGGAGGCCTGATTCGGATTAAGACCGATCGCCTGCTGATACTGGGGAATAACCCGATCCTTTTCCCCCAGGGCGTAATAAATATTACCCCGGTTATTGGCCACGGCCGCCGCCAGTTGCTTTTTTCCCTCCGCCACCTGGAAAAGGGAAAGGGCCCGGGTGCAATCACCCAATTTTTTCAGCACCGAACCCAGGGCAAAGGCGGCTTCCGGATCGGAGGGGTGATCAGCCACCCATTTTTCGAGCTGTTCCACGTCCCGTCTTCCCCATTCCCGTTCCTCCATCTGGATAATCCCCCGGAGTCCCGGTTCGTTTAAATTGACCAGGAGTGTGCTCAGGGAAGTTAACGCGAAAGGCAGCCCGGCCAAAAATATGAGGGCCAGCCCCCCCACCCAGCGCTCGGATGGCCGGGCATAGCAGATCCCGATGGCAATCCAGATCCCGAGGGTCAAGAGCAGGGGGATCCGGAAAATCAGGGGAGCTAGAAAGATCAGGATCGTTAGTGCCCAGGTTACTGCGGGAGCGGTTCCGTATGGAAAAAGATGGGAAAAATCATGATTCAGGCATTTCAGATTTCTGGAAATTAAAATCAGACCGAACAACAAAAACACCAGGGCCAGGGCTATCAAAACCCGGGTCAGGAGATTCAAGGTTAAAAAAGCCGATCCGGAAGTCTCCTTGATCGTCTTTTTAATTCCGTCGATTAGCGATTCGATGGCCTGGGTGGGGCGAAAAACCTTTCCTTTCACCAGCAATAGGGCCCGGGTGTAATCCACGTCCGGAAGCCCGGGAGCCATTCTTTCCGCCCAGGCCAGAATCTTCATGGCCTTTTCTCCCTGTTTCTTCTTTGTCCCGGACTCGACCGCCTCCCGGCAGAGCGCCTGCGCGAAAAGGGTCAGGTTCTCCTGCCCCAGGTTGACCCGGGATTCCTCCACCGCGTTCAGGGCGTTCTCGGCCTCGCTCCATTCCGAGTTGCGGATCCGGCTCAGGGCCTGGACTTCCAGGGCCCGGAGCTGGGCCAGGGGGGCGACCAGGTTCTCCCAGGCCGCGAGCTCCTCCCCCCCGGTCGGGACCTGGGCCGGGGAAAGCCCCGGGCTGAGGGTTAAGATAGCTAAAATAAAGGCTAAAATAAAAAGCGGCTTTTTCAGCATATATAATTAGCTTATTTTGACCCAGTCCTTGAATTTGATCAAGTTATAATTCTTATTTAGGGGTAATGTTGATTCCCCCTTTGATCAATAAAGCCGCGGTCACCCCGGGACCGGAACGATAGGATTTGGAAAAGGTCCCGTCGGGATGACAGGTAAATCCGCAGGAAGGAGACTTTTCTTTCAGGATCACCTTCGTTGCCCCGTTTTTCCGGGCGAGCTCAAGGAATTTTTTTGCCCCGACCATGAATTCCCGGGTTACGTCCCGGCCTGATTTGGTCACCACCCGGGCTTTCCCCTCCCAAACCTCCACCCCTCCCCC
>JAPLJI010000123.1 GCA_026388655.1 Pseudomonadota bacterium | reverse complement strand
CAAGGAGGCCTTCGACTCCCGGTATTCATCCACCGCCAGCATCACCCTGCCCTTTCCCACCAGTTCCCGGACCGCCTTGGAAACATCGCCCCTTCCTTCCTTGGCCAGGGTGGAAAGAAAGCGATAATCATCATCGCTTATCCTCATGCTTAACGTTTTCGACGCCATCCTAAACGCCTCCTTTCTCTATCCGCACCAGTGCATCCTCGATTATTTGTTTTCCATATCTGCCGACTGATTTCAATTTTTCGATTTTTAATTTCGCCTCATCGGCTTCGATAAGTTGTTTTTCAAAAGCCCGGACCGCGAAGGCAATCGCGGTAACGAAATCAATCTTCAACATTTTGGCCGCCCTGATCGCGTTTTTATCGTCAGTCGCCACCAATTCGGCTCCTTCTTGAAAAGCCAGGGCTAAGGCCTCCGCCTCGCCTCGGCCCAGATTAAAATCATCCATGAATTTTTCCACCAGTTTTTGGTCTTTAACCTTCAGGACTTTTATTTTCTCCGCGCTAATAATATTCGATATTTGCGCGGTTTCCGCTTTTCCTCCCATCAAAACCTCGGATCTCACGTTGGGAGGAATTGCCAACCGGCCGCCAAAATCCTCAACAAATAAATCCAGCAAATCGGCTTTCGCCAACAAGATTAAAGTTGAGGAATCAAATACCAGCATAATATATTTGTATTACATTCATATGACAATGTCAATATTCATTTCTTCGCAGAACACCATGCGCGCTTCACTGAATATGATATGTATGGGGCGGGACGTAGTTCCGTCCTCATTCGCTAATCCTCCTGCGCTGAAGCTTCGAAGGATAAATTAGTTCCATTATTTTGAGCGTTTGCGGGATGTCCTTGACCTGTCATTGCCGCTTTAAAATATTACCTCGCTTAACCGCATATTTGCATGACTTCCCCCCCTCACCTCAGGTCCTCTCCCCTGGCCGACGCGAGCGTCAGCTCGGGGAGGCCGGTTTTCAACGCCTCGAAGAGCGTCCATTCCGCCAAGGCCCCTTCCCCGGTGGCGGGCCGCGGGATCTCCGGAATCATCTGTGCCATGTTTATTTTCCGGGGGATTTATCGGGTGCGGGCAAACTTCTGCAACAACCGTTGTGATTCTTCCGTAAAGAACTTTTTGACCGTCTCCCAGGAAACCGGTTTCAGCATTTTCGGCATCTCGTCTTTCTCCGCGTCCTCAAAATACGCCAGACCCTTGATCAGGTGGGAAAGGTTGTAATTAACCTGCGCGTATTTCTTCTGAAAAAGGCCGAAAACCGTATCCAGGCTTATGCCTTCCCGCGAAATAAAATAGAGATCAATGAAATCGCGCCTCAATCCGCGGCTGGAGATGGTATCGAGTTTCATGCAGGCGAGGTCACGGACATCGGCCAGCGGAATCCCCCCGAAGGATTGCAGGGGAAAGAGAAGAGGATATTGATACAGGAAAAAGCTCACCCGTTCCCCGTTGAAGCTTGCCAGCAGGGTATGGGCGGAGCGTTCGGTGATTTTGAGCTTCCCCATTTTGCTCAAACCGGAAACCAGGTCGTCAACGGCAAATGGCTGGAGGCTGAAAAAATCCAGGTCGAAGGAAAGGCGATGGCCCAGGTAAAGGGCGGCGGAGCCGCCCGCCAGGTAGAAGGGGTCGATCAGCCCCGCCTCTTTTAATAAGGCCAGATTGCTTTTGGTTGGCTGGGGGAGGGCTTCTGCAAACACCGGACTTTTCCTCGATCCAGGCCGAAGTAGCCGGCCCAGAAATTGGCGGATTTCCTGGAAATTGCCCGGCTCCGGGCCAGGGTGCCGGTTATTTTTTCAACCGGAAATTCCCGGAACATCCATTTCACCGCCGGAATATCCCCGTACTCGAGCAGCCTTTCCAGGATATAATCAGGTCTGGCCTCGGGATCGAGCCGATCGAAATCAACTTCCCAGAAATATTCCTTGAGGAAATCCGGAAGTTTTTTCATACTTGAATTATACCAAAAAATCCCTGCTTTTTCCTCTTATTTATGGGCGTTAATTAAACGCCCGGGCCCCTTCTCCAGTGCCCCGGCGCGGGCTTTCGGGTATCATTTGCGCCATTAAACAATAACCTGGATCCGAATATCCATTTTCAAAATCATTGTTTTAGGTTTCCGGTATTCTCCGCCGTACGAAGGGCAAAGTCAAACGAATTTAACTACGGAATGCAGAATAAAAGAAGGCAGGAAGGTCGAAAAATCAGATGGCTAGTCAAACGAATTTAACTACGGAATGCAGAATAAAAGAAGGCAGGAAGGTCGAAAAATCAGATGGCTTGCGAGCAGTGCGATTTAACACTGGGCCCCGGCTATCGAATGTCCAATGTCAAGGGTTGACCCCTTATTCTTTTCTTTTTAAATGTTTCTTCAATCAATCCCCAATTGTCTTTGAACCTCTCTATTTCATGCGGCAAAACAGCTGTATGTGTTGAATCAGGATTCATTGGTCTTCTTCCTTTTTTAGCTTTTAAATATTTTCTATAGTGTTTAAATATACTATTTTGTAAATCACGGGAACGCATAATATAAAAAACATCCTTCCCCTGCCCGCCTAGCATGACTAAAACAAATACTAAATTTGGATGAAATAGTTTTATTTTTCCTTTAACTTTTTGAGTCTTGTTCTTCATCATTCCAATATCAATATATTTAGCCGCATCGAACTGCCATGAACCTGCATTGATGGTTTTAACTTGAATCGGGATGGTTTTATGCTTGTCATTAATCGCCAGAATATCAAAATCGGGAACATTGCCGGTAAAAGTCGTGGAGATATATCCCCGCCGGCAGAGCTCAGCCGAAACCAGGTATTCCCCAACCTGCTTAGTTAATTGCGTGCTTCTTCCTGTTGGCATTAAATCTCCTTCCGCATAATCATTTGGACTTTATCGTTAAATAAGGGCTGATTTTTTCTAAAGTCTTTTTCCCAATACCTTCTACCCGGAGCAAATCATCCAAAGTCCGATAGGGACGGCCGGCGATGATTCTTTCCGCCAGGACCGGCCCGATCCCTTTTATCTCCTCCAGTTCCTCCGCGGTAGCGGTGTTTACATCAATCATGCCGGAGGGGGATTCGGCTTCTTCCTTAATTTGCTTTAATTCCTGATCCTCACTCCGCTGTTGGGCCCGGAGATTTACAATATTGTCGGGTATGCTTTCCGACCAAACCCCGGCTTTTTTCAGCTTCGCCGAGTCCTCAAAATCCTTTAACCTTTCCGTTATTTCGGCTTTGCTTACTCGATTCGGATTTTCCCTCCCCATGCCTTTGGCCCGGGCCAGACCGTTTTTAACCAGGAGCTCGCCCAAATCATCCCCGGCGGCGGTGGTGACAAACGCGTAAACCCGTCCCCCGGCCGACCTTCCGAGGGCATTGGCGAACGCGGTATAAATGGTGAAAGGCTTTTCCAGGGCCTTTATGGTAAAAGCTTTCGCCTCTTTGCCGAAATAAATAATCCGGGCCTTGTCCGTGATCCCGAAATAACGGGTTTGCTCCCTGATCCTTTCCAAATCACTTTTGGCGCTGGTTAAAGTTTCCGGGCAATCAACAAAATAGAGTCTCAAGTGATAGGTTTTATCACCGGCTTTTACCAGAAAGCTGTCCCCGTCATTGGCGGGACTTTCTATTAATTGAACATTGGAGAATTTCTGCAGATCAGCGGCAGACGCAATCCGGGCCCAGGAAAGGATAATCACAACCGCGAATAAAATAGCGGGTCCGCTTTTGAGATTAGACATTACAAACGCCGTTTCTGGTTTCAGAAAATAAGGGGTTTGCCCTTGACATTGGACATTACAAACACCGTTTCTAGTTTCGAGTTTAAAGTTTCGAGTTAAAGGATAAAAAAACCTGGATCATCATCTGATCCACGGATAAAAATAGTTTCGAGTTAACGAATAAAAACACTGATCGATTGAATTCATTGCAGAACAAGGCATCTGCCATTGGCATTGGACGTTCTGGTTCATTTGGTCTGTTTGGTCTTTCTGGTTTCTCTGGTCTGTTTTGTTCCTGCTATCTGCTTCGGGTCTCTGTCTATGTACTCAATTTCCTTATTCTTTTGAAGATCCTTCTAAGCTCTGCGTATCATGTCCCAACGTAGGACCATCAAATTGTTACCCAATTCATTACCTATTTAATTGGGCATTACCTAATTCACGGTTTTCCCTACTTTTTCCACTCTGCACTCTGGCCGCGGCCGAGGCAGGAGATTTTCTTTTCCGCCTTCAGATCCTTAAGAACTTTCCTGACCATATCCGTACTCACTCCCGGGCAATCCTTCTGGATATCCGAGATTCGGAAAACCTCCGGTGCCTTTCGGATGGCCCGAAAAATCAGTTCGGTTTTTGCGCCGCGGGGACTCTTGGTCTGACCTACCCGTTCCTCGAATTCACGGCAGGCCAGTTTAAGGGTGTAAAGTATAAAGTTGATATACGGCCAGGGATCGTGCTTGCCCTCGTGCCATTCCCGGGAGCTGGCTTCCAGGGTTTCATAATATCGGTCCTTGTTCTGCTCGATGATGCGCTCGATGCTGATATACTGGCCGACCTCATAGCCCTGGTGATAGCATTGGAGCAGGAGAAGCAGTCGGGAAACCCGGCCGTTCCCATCCCGGAATGGATGGATGGAGAGAAAGTCCAGGTTGAAAGCCGCCAGTGCGATCAGGGGATGAACCCACCGCTCTTTTCGAGAACGAGCCCA
>JAPLJI010000087.1 GCA_026388655.1 Pseudomonadota bacterium | reverse complement strand
CCGGGGCCGATCCGGGGCTTGGGCATCTCCTGGATGCGGACATCGGAATTGCTGTAGTACATCGCCACGCGCATGGCTGTTCCTTAGCGGGCGGCCTTCCGCGACGTGTGAGTTTTCCCCGCCCGGCCCTTCCCGGTTTTTTCGCTCTCAAATATCTTCTGGGCCTGCGCGGGGGTGGCTTTTTCGTGAATGATCGAACGGATGGCCTTGATCATGGCCACCGGGTAAGCGTTCTGCCAGATGTTCCTTCCCAGGTTCACCCCGATCGCCCCTTTCCGCATCCCGTCATGGACGAACTTGAAGACCTCCAGCTCGGTGTCCACCTGGGGGCCGCCGGCCATCACCACCGGCACGGGGCATCCCCTGGTCACCCGGTCGAAATCCTCGCACCAGTAGGTTTTTACCACCCGGGCGCCCAGCTCGGCCGCGATCCGCGAACAGAGGGCCAGGTAGCGGGCCTGCCGCTTCTCGAGCTCCTTGCCGACCGCGGTCACGGCCATCACGGGAATGCCGTATTTCTCCCCCTCGTCGACCAGCTTGGCCAGGTTGAGCAGAGACTCCTTCTCGTACTCGGTGCCGACGAAGATCGAGATCCCCACCGCGGACACATTCAGGCGGATGGCCTCTTCCATCGTGGTGGTCAGGCCCTCGTTGGCCAGGTCCTTGCCCACCACGCTGGTACCGCCCGAGACCCGGAGGATGATCGGCTTGGTGTTTTGCGGATCCACCGACGAGCGCAAAACCCCGCGGGTAATGAAAACCGCGTCGGCATAGGGAAGCAGCGGCTCCAGGGTCTTGCGCGGCTCCTCCAATTTATGCGTGGGCCCCTGGAAGTAGCCATGATCGATCGGCAGGAAAAGACAGTGTCCGTCCGCCCGAATCAGTTGGGCCATCCGGTTCGCCATTCCCCAGTCCATCTTTTCACCCTCCTTTTATTAAACCAATCCTGATGTCGGCTTAATTATATTCGTTCCTGGCCTGAAATTAAATTAGTCTGCGTTTCTTAATTATATGTCCATCTGCCCGGACTGAAATAATTTTATAATTTATTTTTCCCGATCCGGGGTTTCCGGGCTGCTTATCCTGACTGGAATTGAATAACAACCCATTTGTTAAAAAAACTCTTGACAACCCAGTCTGTTTGTTATGAAATAATCCCATATCAATTATAAATAAAATGTTAGCTCCAGAGCGATATTGGTGCGCGGATTCTTCCCCCAACTCGTGGTTTAGCTGAGCAATGAATGGCAAGGGGCATGGGGCAAGGAGTAGGTGATAGGTGATAGGTCAAAGGAGAAAGATGATATGAAAGACATTGCCATCGGATCACCGGCCCCGGATTTTTCCCTGATCGATTTTCAGGACAAACCCTTTAAGCTCTCCAGTTTCCAGGGCAGGAAGAGTGTCCTCCTCATATTTCTGCGGGGATTCGCCTGAAAGCAATCCCAATGGCACCTGGACGGTCTCAAGGAAGATTATAAAAAATTCAAGGAATTTAAGGCGGAGGTAGCCGCGATCGGCCAGCACTCCAAGGTCGAATTCTACAATATGTGGAAAATAAAAGACCTTCCCTTCATCGGCCTGCCCGACGAGAAAGAAAAAGTGGCCAAACTATACAATCAGCGGGTGATTTTCGAAAAAAGAGGCCGGCTCCCCGCCCTTTTCCTGGTCGACCAGTCCGGGGCGGTCGCCTTTGCCCATTACTGCTCGAACATGTATGACATCCCCGCCAACGACAAGCTGCTGCAAACCCTGATCGAGTCAAAAAGCTGATTCCTTACAGATTATTTTTTCACTCCTTAATCATTTATAATATTCCCGTAAATATTCTTTTGATCACTAAACCGCGGGAGGTCGGGATAAGGAGAAAATCCATGAAAAAGATCATCGCTGTCATTATCGTTTTGCTCGTGGCCGGCCTGGCTTTAGTTTACCTCGCCTTCCCCGGCGCGCTTTACAACGCGGGAATGAAGATGGCCCGGAAATCCGCGGGGCTGGCCCAGAAATCAATCAAAGTCGACAGCCACGTCATCCAATACCTGGAAGGCGGCAAAGGCGAAAACATCCTCCTGGTCCACGGGTTCACCGGCGAGAAGGATAACTGGACGCTGTTCGCCAAGTACCTGACGCCGTCTTTCCACGTGGTGGCGCTCGACCTTCCCGGCTTCGGGGAAAGCTCGAGGATCGAATCCGAGTCCTACACTATCCAGGACCAGGCCAACCGGCTGGACCGCTTCGCCGACCTCGTAGGCCTGAAGACCTTTCATATCGCCGGCAACTCGATGGGCGGGGCCATCGCCGCCAAGTACACGGTGGACCACCCGGAGAAAGTCCTGACCCTCGGTTTATTTGACAATATCGGTATCTGGGAGTGCTGGGAGAAAAGCGATCTGCAGAAAGTGATCGACCAAGGCGGGAAAAACCCCTTGTTTTCACAAACCCCCAAGGATTTCAAGGAGTCGCTCAAATTCGTTTTCGTCAATCCTCCCCCCGCTCCCGGGCGCATCCTCACTTACCTGGCGAAAAAACAAATCGCGGTTAAAGCTTTCAACGAAAAGGTCTGGAAGGATGTCAAGGACAAGGGCAAAGTATATAATCTCGAACCTGACCTGGCGAAGATCAAGAACCGGACGCTGATCCTCTGGGGCGACACGGACCGCCTGATCAGCGTTTCCTGCACCGAGATTTTAAGGAAAGGCCTGGTTAACTCCCAAACCGTGATCATGAAAAAATGCGGGCATGTCCCGATGATGGAAAGGCCGAAGGAAACCGCCGTTCATTACGTAAATTTCCTGAAACATGGGGTCAGGTCTTGATATTTTCCATTCTGGTCAATTCCTTGCTCACCCACGAATAATGTCTCCCTAAATAATCCCCAACCTCCTTCAATTTATACCCCCACCGGTATACAGCCTCATATATCCCCTCATCCCGGTCCTGATTTTCAAATATCTCCTTCAGCGACGGTCTCACCGCGTGCCGCTCCCGTCTCGGAACCTCCTTCTTTTCCCTCTTATCCTTCCCCTCGCCCCGCTCAAGCCGCCCTTCCAACATCTTCAAAAAATTTTTCCCTCCC
>JAPLJI010000006.1 GCA_026388655.1 Pseudomonadota bacterium | reverse complement strand
TGGTTCAGGTTGACCCGGATTTTGACCTCTTTCTTTTTTAAGAGAGGGATCGCCCTTTTCTGCGCCCCCGGGATACCCAGGGAGGAGCGGACTACCGGGAGATCGCCGAACCGGATATCAACCCGGTCGGGGTTGATTCTTACCCCGCTCCGACCGGCCGCGGCGATAATCCGGCCCCAGTTCGGTTCCGCCCCGTAGATGGCGGTTTTCACCAGGGGCGAGTTGGCAATCGTCCGGGCCACGAGGTCTGCTTCCCGGGGGTTTCTGGCTCCCTCGACCAGGATTTCCACCAACCGGGTGGCTCCCTCGCCGTCCAGGACAATCATTTTCGCCAGTTCCTTCAGGGTTTCCGTAATCAGGGATTCAACCTGGGATAAAGATCGTCCCCGGGGCTTGCCGTTCCCGGCGAGCCCGTTGGCCAGGCAAAGGGCGGTATCATTGGTCGAGGTGTCACCGTCCACCGTGATCCGGTTAAAGCTCTCGTCAACCGCAACTTTAAAAATCGGACGGAGAAGCGGGGCGGGGATGGCGAGATCGGTAAAAACGAAGGAAAGCATCGTGGCCATATTGGGCATGATCATCCCCGCTCCCTTGGCGATCCCGAGGAGGGTGACTTTCCTGCCTCCGATCACTTTCCGGGTATAGACCACCTTGGGAAAGGTGTCGGTGGTGAGGATAGACTGGATAAAGTCGTTGGCCTTTTCCGGGTTAAGGATTTTAACCAGGGGAGGGAGCGAATTCCTCATTTTCTCGACCGGCAGGGGAATCCCGATCGTGCCGGTGGAGGCGACCAGGATGGAACCTGCGGGAACCCCAAGGATCCGGGCCACCTCGGAGGTCAGAAGATTCGCGTCGCTATATCCCTGACGGCCGGTGCAGGTATTGGCATACCCGCTGTTGACCAGGATGGCCCGGGCAATTCCCGAGTGGACCCGGTTTTGGGAAATAACCACGGGAGCCGCCTTGATCAGATTGGTAGTAAAGGCACCGGTGACGGCGGCGGGGCCTTCCGACCAGGCCAGTCCGAGATCCAGGCGATTTTCATACTTGATCCCGCACTTGACCGCGGAGAATTGAAAGCCGGGAACGACCAGTCTGGATTTGTTTTTAAACATTCATTTCTCCGAAGTTGGTTGGAACAATTTTTTTGTAATTGGGACTTGCCTGGGATTTGGAACCTGGGATTTTATCCGGTCATATTTGTGCCGGTTACCGGTCACCTGTTGCTGGTTACCAGCAGGGTTCATTTCCCACAGCACTTTTTATACTTGAGTCCGCTGCCGCAGGGGCAGGGGTCGTTCCGTCCGACCTTGTCGCTTTTGCGCTTGACCGTCTGGGCCTTGCTGTCTCCCCCCACGCCGAGATGCAGGGCGGCCTGTTTCTTCCGGCGCTGTTCCATCCGTTCCACCTCTTCCTCGCGGCGGATCTGGATCCGGAACATCCTTTCCACCGCATCCGACTTGAAGAGACCGATCATGGACATAAACATGTCATAGCCTTCCCGCTTGTATTCCTGGAGAGGGTCTTTCTGGCCGTAACCGCGGAGACCGATCCCCTCTTTTAGGTAGTCCATCCCGAGCAGATGATCTTTCCAGAGGGCGTCCAGGGTGGAGAGGAGGAGAAAATGAAGAAGCTGGGTCATGGTCTGGACGCCAAACTCCTCTTCCTTCTTTTTAAAGAGGGCCCGGGTCTGTTCCAGGATGATTTCAGTCAGGCCTTCCGGCCGCAACCCCTCCATTTCCTCCGGTTTTATTTCGAGGTTGAGGGAGGTCTGCCGGAGAACACCGGTCCGGATTTCTTCCCAGTTCCAATTTTCCGAGGGGCTTTTGGGATCGGTATAGGTGGAAACCAGGTCTTCGGTCACCTCGGTTAAAATGTCGAAAAAGAGGGGGCGGGGATCCTCGGCGGAAAGGATGCTGCGCCTCTCTTTGTAGACGACGGTGCGCTGCTGGTTCATGACGTCGTCGTATTCGAGCAGGCGCTTGCGGATCTCGAAGTTCTGGGCTTCCACCTTTTTCTGGGCGTTTTCGATCGCCCGGCTGACCAGGCCGTGTTCGATCGGCTGGTCTTCCTCCATCCCCAGGCGGTCCATGATCCGGGAGATGCGGTCCGAGCCGAAAATCCGGAGCAGGTCGTCCTCGAGGGACAGGTAGAAACGGGAGGATCCCGGGTCGCCCTGGCGGCCGGAACGGCCCCGGAGCTGGTTGTCGATCCGGCGGCTCTCGTGCCGCTCGGTGCCCAGGATATGGAGACCGCCGAACTCGATGACCTTGGCTTTATCCTCCTCGGAGGTTTTCCGGAACTTCTCGACCTGGGACTGGATTTCTTCGGGGGTGGCTTCCTTGCTGACCGAGTTCAGCGCCAGTTTCTGCGGGTTGCCGCCGAGCATGATGTCGGTCCCCCGGCCGGCCATGTTGGTGGAGATGGTCAAGGTGCCGACCCGGCCGGCCTGGGCGATGATATCAGCTTCCCGCTCATGGTGCTTGGCGTTCAGGACCTGGTGATGGATACCATCCCGGTTGAGCAGGTGGGAGAGCTTTTCGGATTTTTCAATGGAAATAGTCCCGACCAGGACCGGCTGGCCCTGGGCGTGCAACTCCTTGATTTCCCGGACCGCCGCCCGGAATTTTTCGGTTTCGGTTTTGTAGATCATGTCCTGGTGATCCATCCGGATCATCGGCATATTGGTGGGGATTACCATCACTTCCAGGTTGTAGATCTTGGAGAATTCCGCGGCCTCGGTATCAGCGGTTCCGGTCATACCCGCCAGTTTTTTGAACATCCGGAAATAATTCTGGAAAGTAATCGTGGCCAGGGTCTGGTTCTCCCGTTCCACCTTGACATGTTCCTTGGCTTCCAGAGCCTGGTGGAGACCGTCGGAGTAGCGGCGACCGGGCATCAGCCTTCCGGTGAATTCATCCACGATGAGAACTTCGCCTTCCTTGACGATATAATCCACGTCTTTCTGGAAGATGGTATGGGCCTTCAGGGCTTGGTTGACGTGATGGACAATCTCAATGTTGGAAGGGTCATAAAGATTGGGAATCCGGAGAAGCTGTTCCAGGTGGGTCACTCCCAACTCGGTAACGAAGGCGGAACGCCCCTTTTCGTCAATCCAGCAGTCGAATTTCTCCCGAAATTCGCGTTGTTCCTCCTCGATCATCTTGATGCCTTTATCCAGGTCTTCCCGGCTCGGTTTCTTCAAACGGGGGATGACCTGGTCGATGGAATGATAAAGCTGGGTGGATTCCTCGGCCGGTCCGGAAATAATCAGGGGGGTGCGGGCCTCGTCAATCAGGATGGAATCCACCTCGTCCACGATCGCGTAGTGGAGCTCCCGCTGGACGTAATCCTCGATCCGGAATTTCATGTTGTCCCGGAGATAGTCGAATCCGAATTCATTGTTGGTTCCGTAGGCGATGTCGGTGTTGTAGGCGGATTTTCTCTCCGGGTCGGAGAGCCCGTGAACGATCACCCCCACCTCGAGCCCGAGGAAACGGTAGATCGGCCCCATCCACTCAGCATCCCGGCGGGCCAGGTAGTCGTTCACGGTGACGAGGTGAACCCCTTTGCCCAGAAGCGCGTTCAGATAAATCGGGAGGGTGGCCACCAGGGTTTTTCCTTCCCCGGTTTTCATTTCCGCGATTTTGCCCTGGTGGAGGACGACCCCGCCGATCAACTGGACATCGAAGGGGCGCAGGTGGATGGTGCGCCGGGAAACCTCGCGGACCACCGCGAAAGCCTCGGGGAGGATGTCTTCGAGGGACGCTCCCTGGGCCAGACGTTCCTTAAGGCGGGGGGTAAAGGCCCTGAGCTCGGCATCGCTCATCTGGGAGATTTGCGGTTCGAGGGAATTAATCTGCTGCACCAGGGGCTGGATGCGCTTGAGCTCCCGGTCATTCTTGCTCCCGAAGATTTTTTCCAAAAAACTTTTAGGCATTTGTTCCCAGGTTCCTGACGCTTGAATTATTCGCCAAACGGAAAAATCAAGTTTTAACCAAGCGAAATTATAATACTTTTATCCAAGAACGGAAAAAACTCTCCGGGGAAATTCTCAGGGGCAGGAAGGAAGGAGGGAAGGAAGTTAATTTAAAATATATTTCTTCGGGTTGACCGCAATTTCGTTAAGCCGGACTTCGTAATGCAGGTGGGGCCCGGTGGATCGCCCGGTATCTCCAACATTGGCGATGACCTCGCCCCGCTTCACCCGGTTTCCCAGTCGGGCCTTGATTTCAGATAAATGCCCGTAATGGGTGGTAATCCCGTAGCCGTGATCGAGAACAACGACTTTCCCCAGTTCGGGGGTGAAGCCGGCGAAACTGACGATCCCGTCCGCCGGGGCCTGAACCGAGGTTCCGATCTGGGTGGCGATATCCAGGCCTTGATGCATGGTGTTGAGTCCGGTGAAGGGTGAAATCCGCATGCCAAAACCGGAAGTGAGCCAACCCCGGGTGGGCCAGATGGAAGGGGTGGCGGAAAGGATCGATTTCTGATCCTGAACGAACTCGTTTAGGTCCTGGAGGCTGACTTCTTCGAGGAAGGCCTCGTTTTTCAATCTTTCCAACTCGGAATTCATCCGGCGGATAATTACCTCTTCCAGGTTTCCCAGGATCGGATAGGTTTTCTCCCCATTATCCAAGCCCCCGATTCCCAGAGGGGAGAGCTCGTCTTCCGATTTTTTCTCCAACCCGGTGATGACGCGAAGCCGGTTGTTAAACTGCCGGAGGCGGGAAAGCTGGTTGTCCAGGTTGTCCACCTTGCTGGCCAGTTCATAAATCTGGGTTTTCTGGGTTTGATTCTCGCTTTTAAGATAAGCCAGCTCTTTTAATCGAGAATGGGAATTCAGATAAAGCCCGGTCATGAGGATGAAAACCAGGAAGGAGGCGGCAAAAAGAATGATCCCCGCCCGTATGCCCCAGGCAGGAAATCTCACGCGCCGGAGCTGGTCAGTCTTTTCCGGAATAATTAATACCGTAAAACGCTTAGTCCCCATTTTCCTACTATTTTACGTATCTTTAAACGGCTGTCAACCATTTAGATGGGAAAATATTGAAAAAGTTGCCGGTTAGGCTTAAATTTCCCCGAATAATGTCTGGGATAACCGGGCGAAAACTTCGACCAGGGTTAGATGATGGTGGTAATTGGAGTATTATGAGGCTGGGAATATTTACCGATGTTCATTCCAATTTTGAAGCTTTGAAGGCGGTGGCTTTAGCGCTTAAGTCAGAGAAGATTGATCGCCTGATTTTCCTGGGGGACGCGGTTGGATACGGGGCGGACCCCAACGATTGCTGCCGGATCATCCGGGAAATGGCCCACGTGGCCCTGGTGGGAAATCACGACGCGGCTTTAACCGGAAGGCTTCCCATGGATTGGTTTGTGGATTATGCCCGGGAAGCGATTGAATGGACGGAAAAGGTAATCAACCCCTCCCACCGGGAGTGGCTTTCCACCCGGCCCTTTTTCCACCGGGAAGAAGGAATCGGGTTTTGTCATGGGTCTCCGGTCGATCCCGAACGCTTTGGTTACGTGATCGATATTAACGAGGTTTTTGAAATCTGGAATTGGATGGAAAACCAGGGAATTCCGATGGTTTTCGTCGGGCACGCCCACATCGGGCTGGCTTTCCGGCACAACCATTCCCGGGCCGGGAAAAAAGACGAGATCAAGATTTTCAATTTTAACGGGGTGGAATCTTCCCCGGTCCGACTGGACCCGGAATGCACCTGGGTGATTAACGTGGGGGCGGTGGGACAACCCCGGGATGGCGATCCCCGTGCGGTCTATGCGGTGTTCGATACCGAAACCTGGATTTATGAAGTCCAGCGGGTGAAGTATGATATTAAAAGCGCTAGTGGCAGGATTGAAAAGGCCGGGTTGCCTTCGATCCTCTCGGAAAGGCTTTTCGTCGGTAGATGATCAGGGTCGCGAGTTTACAAATCAACAGCCGCCCTTTTGAAGTGGCGGAGAATTTGGAAAAGGCCAAGGATTGGATCGAAAAGGCGGTCAGCGCCGGATCTAAACTTGTGGTCCTGCCCGAATTTTTTAACCTCGGATATACCTACACCGACAGGCTGCTTGAATTTTCCGAACCCCGGGACGGCCCTACGGTTTCCTGGATGAAGGAGTTGAGCGCCAGTCTGGATATCTACCTGGCCGGGTGTTTATACGAGAAAAATCAAGATGATTACTTTGACACCCTGGTGATCACCACCCCGGATCGTTCCTCTCTATTTTATCGGAAGCGTCACCCCGCGTTCTGGGAAAATATCTATTTCCGCCCCGGGGACACCCCGGGGGTTTTTACCACCGGTCTGGCCCGGATCGGGGTGGCGATCTGCTGGGACGTGGTTTACCGCGATACCCTGGAGGGTTTGAGGGGAAAAGTAGACCTGGTCCTGGTCAGCTGCGCCTGGCCGTCGCTCCAGGTCCCGGGAGCGGGGAGATTATTCAAGGGGGTGGACTGGAATCTCCGGAGAAACGCCCAAGTGGCTCCGATCCGCATGGCCGAAGAGCTGGGCGTCCCGGTCGTTTTTGCTAACCGGTCAGGAAGGTTCCGGTCCCGGATTCCTTTGTCCGGTCTGCGGGTGTCGATGCCTTTTCTCGGCCAGTCCGCGGTGGTCTCCGCCGATGGTAAACTGGTGAAAAGACTCGGCATGGAAGAGGGGATGATCATTGCCGAGATCGAGATCCCGGATCGGAACGAGGTGCGC
>JAPLJI010000078.1 GCA_026388655.1 Pseudomonadota bacterium | reverse complement strand
ATCCTGGGCCGGAAAGACCTTCTGGACCGGATCCGGAAAAACCCCCTGGCCCGGGCCCTCCGGATCGACAAGCTCTCCCTGGCCGGCCTGGAGGCAACCCTGCGGATTTACCGGGGCGGGGACGTGCCCCCGGTGATTTCGGCCCTGCGGATTTCCCGCGCCGAGCTGGATCAACGGGCCGCGAAACTCTCCCGGGGCCTGCAGTCCGCCGCACCCGGCGCCCGGTTCAAGATCGAGGTGGCCGAGGAGGAATCCACCCCCGGGGGCGGGTCCTTCCCGGGGATAAAGCTCCCCACCCTGGCCGTGGCGCTTACCCATCCTTCCCTGAGCCCGGAAGAAATCGCGGCTGCTTTCCGCGCCGGGGAACCCCCGGTCATCGGCAGGATCCAGGAAGCCCGGTTTCTCCTCGACCTCCGCACCATTTCTCCCGAGGAGATCGGGGAGGTGGCGCGGGCTTTCACGAAATTATCCCAGCGGTTTGCTCTCGGGAAAAGTTAATGTTTTGCCAATCTCCCCTTTCCCCTCTTTTAATAAAGAGGGGTATAGGATATTCCCCTTTATGAAAAGGGGGATGAAGGGGGATTCACCATGCTTCTATATGGACCGGGATTATTTTCTAAGAGAGTGCGCATGCGTTATTTGGTGATAGGGACCGCCGGTCACATCGACCACGGGAAAACCGAGCTGGTGCGCGCGCTGACCGGGGTGGATACCGATCGGCTCAAGGAAGAGAAAGAGCGGGGCATGACGATCGACCTGGGCTTCGCCGAATTCCGGGTCTCCGAGGGGATCGAGGCCGGGGTCGTGGATGTGCCCGGGCACGAGCGCTTTGTCCGCAACATGCTGGCCGGGTCCACCGGGATCGATCTCGTTCTCCTCGTGATCGCGGCCAACGAGGGAATCATGCCCCAGACGCGGGAGCACCTGGCCATCTGCGAACTGCTCCGGGTGCCCCGGGGACTGGTGGTGGTCAATAAAATCGACCTGGTGGAACCTGACTGGCTGGAACTGGTCAAGTCCGAGATCGCCGATTTTCTGAAAGACACCTTCCTGGCCCGGAGCCCGATCGTCCCGGTTTCAGCCCGCACCGGAGCGGGGATCACGGAATTGAAAGATGAGATCGCCCGGGAGGCGGAGGGGATCAGGCCCCGGGGCGAAACCAGCACCTTCCGCCTCCCGGTGGATCGAAGCTTCACGATCAAGGGTTTTGGAACCGTGGTGACCGGCACCATTTTCGGGGGCCGGGTGTCCCCCGGGGAGCAGGTGGTGATTCTTCCCGCCGGGGTTTCCGCGCGGGTGAAAGGAATTGAAACGCATAACCGGAAGGCCGAAACCGCCGTCACCGCCCAGCGGGCCGCCCTAAACCTTTCCGGGGTGGAAAAGGCCGAGATCAGGCGCGGGGATGTCCTCGTTCATCCCGACACCCTGGCCGCGAGCCGGCTCCTGGACGTGAGCCTGAAGATTCTTGCCGGCGAGGGTCGGGGCTTGAAGAACTGGTCCGAGGTTCGCTTCCACGCCGGGACCGCGGAGGTGATCGGCAAGGTCCGGCTCCTGGGCCGGGAAAAAATCGCCCCCGGCGAGGAAGGCTTCGCCCAGATTTTACTGAAAGAGCCGGTGGTGACGGTGGCCCGGGACCGTTTCGTGGTCCGGCAGGCGAGCCCGATGATCACCATCGGCGGCGGGGAGATCCTGGATCCCATGCCGGGGCGCAAACACCGTCCGCGGGACCCGGGCGTGACCGACTGGCTCCAGGTCCTGAAAGATTCCGGCCATTCGGACCTGGTCCTGGCCCACGTCCGGCAGGCCGGGCTCCGGGGAACGGAAGCGAGAGAGCTGGTGGCGAGGGTTCCGCTCCACCGGCAGGAGATCCAGGACGAACTGAAGAAGCTGGGGGGGGAGGGAAAGGTGGCTTCCTCCTCCCGGGGCAGGTATTTTCCCGTGGAGGGGATTCGAACCCTGGCCGACGCGGTCTGGAAAAAACTCGAAGATTTTCACCGGTCCAACCCGCTGGCCCCGGGGATGATCCGGGAAGAGCTGAAGGGATATTTTCCCGAGGCCAACCCCGAGGCTCTGGTGGAGGCGGTTAACCTCCTAAAAGACGCGGGCAAGGTTGGTTTTGACGGGGAAACCATCCGCCGGTCGGATCAGGGCCCGGAATTGAGCCCGGAGCTTCAGGGCTGGCGTGACCGGATCCTCAAACGCCTGCGGGAGGCCGGGCCCCAACCCCCGGAAATGGCCGAGTTAATCCAGGAATTCAAGACCGACAAGGGAAACCTGGAGAAAATTTTGCGCCTCCTGGTCCGCCAGGGGATCCTGGTCCGGGTGGGCGAGGGTCTTTTTTACCCGGCTCCAACTTTAAAAGAAATCGAGCGAAAGCTGGTTGATTATCTGCGGCCGGGGGTTCAGGTGGAGGTCCCCAAGTTCAAGGAACTGTTTGGAATTACGAGAAAATGGGCCATTCCCCTTCTAGAATATTTTGACGCCAACCGGGTTACCCTCCGGGTCGGAAACGCCCGCAAGCTCTATCCGAAAAAGGACAATTAAATTTTTAACACGGATTTCACGGATATGCGCAGATTCGGAAAACAATAGGCTAAAGAAAATAGTTGTGAAAATGGGCTTCAAAATCCGTGCGAATCCGGGCGGATCGGTGTCTAAGATATTTGGAAGGGACGGGGAAGGTGTTTCATGAAAAGCAAAGATATTTTTAAAGAGAGGCCGAACCCGCGGTATCTCGGGCTGGCGATAATTCTAATCATTTTGATCGGTCTGATCGATTATTATACCGGAGCCGAACTGCGCATTTATCCCCTTTATTATATCCCCATCACGCTCGGCGCATGGAATTCCCGATTTAGGAGTGCCATCCTGCTGGCCGGCTTTAGCGCTCTGGCCTGGATTCTATCAAATTACTATGCCGGTCTGCGTTTCTCTCTCACTTTTATATGGCTCGCAAACATATCTACCCAGTTTGTTTCTTTTCTCCTGGTGGGGGGGTTAATTATTCGCCTGCGCACGGCCCATGCCCAGGAAAAAATGCTGGCGCGTTTGGACAACCTTACCAAGCTGATGAACTCGCGGGCTTTTCATGAGCGGTTGGAATACGAGTTGGCGCGGGCACAAAGGTACGGGAATCCTTTGACGATCGGCTACCTGGATCTCGACAATTTCAAGACGGTGAACGACCACCTGGGACACCGAGCGGGCGATAACGTGCTCTGCCGGGTGGCGGATCTGCTCAGATCGCTCATGAGATCGAGCGATACGCTAGCCAGACTCGGGGGAGACGAGTTCGCCATCATCCTGCCCGAAACCGATCGAGAACAGAGCCGAACGGCATTCGCCAAGATCCTGGCCGCCCTGGAGAAAGAAATGAAGGAGAGGGAAACGCCGATTACCGTCAGCATCGGGGTCGTATCCTACCCGGAGCATACGCTGAGCGCCGAAGACCTGATTTCCTGCGCGGATTCGATTATGTACCAGGCCAAGGAAGCCGGGAAAAACCGGGTTGAGTTCAAAGGGGCGCCCAAATAAACGGAGGAAATCCGGAATATTTCATGTCAATAGTTTCGAATTCTTTGGGCCGGCTAATGTATTAAATCCCTTGTAATTCAGCCCCTCAGGTGCTATAAGTTTCCAAAATTCACATGCCCTTTTCGGAAGGTTTGGGTCCCCCCGCCGAGGCGGGGGGCGGGAGGGCAGAGGAAACAACCTAAACCAGGAGGGAAAAATGACTGTAATCACGGCGAAGGAACTTTTGGAAGCGGGGGTGCACTTTGGGCACCAGACCCGGCGCTGGAACCCCAAGATGCGGCCCTACATTTTTGGAGCCCGCAACGGGGTTCACATCATCGACATCAACCAGACCGTTCAGCTTTTTGAGAAGGCCTATCGTTTTATCGAAGGCGCGGTAGCCCAGGGCCAGTCCGTCCTCTTCGTCGGCACCAAGAAGCAGGCCCAGGTGGCGATTGAAGAAGAAGCGACCCGGGGCGGGCAGTTTTTCGTGAACAACCGCTGGATCGGGGGAACCCTGACCAATTTCGCCACCATCAAGAAGAGCCTGGAGAAGCTCTCCTCGATCGAGACGATGGAAAAGGACGGGAGTTTCGAGCGAATGACCAAGAAGGAAGCGATCAAGCTGAACCGGGAGCGGGGCCGCCTCCTCAAACTGCACGCGGGGATCAAAAATATGCGGCGCCTGCCCGGGGTGATTTTCATCGTGGATACCAAGCGGGAGGAAAGCGCGGTTTCGGAAGCCCGCAAGCAGAGAATCCCGATCGTGGGGGTCGTGGATACCAACGGAAATCCCGAGGACGTCGATTTCCCGATCCCGGCCAATGACGATGCCCTGCGCTCGATCCGCTTTTTTACCAGCAAGATCGCCGATGGCTGCATCTCCGGGACGCAACGCCGGGAAGCTGTTACCCGGGATGAAGAAGCGGCCAAGGCGGCCGGGGCGGCGGAAAAGAAAGACCGGGAAGTAAAAATCTGAAAACCCGAAGCGGGAAAAGAATAAGAGAAGGGGGGCAGCAGGCTTGGGAACTATGGATGCGATCAGGCAATTGCGGGAAAAAAGCGGCGCCGGGGTTTTGGATTGCAAGCAGGCCCTGGATGAATCCAAAGGCGACGTCAATCTGGCCCAGGAAATCCTGCGCAAAAAGGGTCTGGCCAAGCTCGAGAAACGGGTGGGAAAACAGGCCCTGGAAGGCCTGGTGGATGCCTATATACATCCGGGCGGAAAAGTGGGGGTCATGGCCGAAGTCAATTGCGAAACGGATTTCGTGGCCCGGACCCCGGAGTTCAAACAGCTGGTGCGGGATCTCTGCCTGCAGGTGGCGGCCATGTGCCCCCGTTACCGGAAACGCGAGGACGTGCCGGAAGCGGTGGTCGAGAAAGAAAAGGAGATCTATCGTGCCGAGGCCAAAAGCTCCGGAAAGCCCGATAAAATCATCGATAAGATCGCCCAGGGGAAGCTGGAGAAATTCTACAGCGAGGTTTGCCTGTGGGATCAGCGTTTCATCCGGGATGACTCGGTTTCTTTCGGCGAATACTTTCAATCCACCTCGGTCCGGCTGGGCGAGAATGTCCAGCTCCGGAAATTCCTGCGCTACCAGCTGGGGGAAGAGTCCAGCTAAACCGGGACCTGAAACCGGCCGGTGGGCCCCGACCTGCAGGGTCGGGAAAGTTGTTTTTCAGGATATATTTCAACCTTCAGGTGTAACCCCATGACCGTTCGCAAACTGGTTTATCACCGGGCCTTGCTCAAGCTCTCGGGAGAGATGCTGGCCGGGGCCCAGGGTTTCGGGATCGAAGCCAAGGCCCTGCTTTACCTGGCCCAGGAGATTGCCCAGGCCCGGGGACTCGGGAGCGAGATCGCGGTGGTCCCGGGAGGCGGGAATATCCTCCGGGGGGCGAAGGCCAGCCGGGAAGGGATGGACCGCGTCACCGCGGATTATATCGGGATGCTGGCCACCCTGATCAATTCCCTGCTCCTGGCGGAGGTTTTGAAAAGGATCGGGGTGGAGACCCTGGTCCTGAACGCCTTCCCCGTGGGCGGGATGGTGGAACCCTACCGCGCGGATTTGGGGCTCTCCAAACTTGAGGCGGGACAGGTTTTGATTCTTTCCGGGGGGACCGGAAATCCGATGCTTTCCACCGATACCGCGGCGGCCCTGCGGGCCCGGGAGCTCACCTGTGAAATTCTGCTCAAGGGGACCAAGGTGGACGGGGTTTACGACGCCGACCCGGCCAAGGTCAAGAAAGCCCGGCGTTTCGAGATACTGACCTATAAAAAAGTCATGGGCCAGGGGCTGAAGGTGATGGATCTCTCCGCCATCGCCCTGTGCGAGGAAGGCGAGATCCCGATCCGGGTTTTCAATCTCTGGAAGAAGGGCAGCCTGGTCCGGATTCTCCAGGGCGAGCCGGTGGGAACATTGGTGAGGAAGTAAGTTGTTAGACCAGCAGACCAACAGGATTGACGAATGACGAATGAAAACAAAGCAAATCAGAAAGAAATTTCCAGTCTGATTATTGGAATTTATTTATTGTGATTTTGTAATTGGGAATTGGAAGTTGTTTAAGGTTTTGGGGATTTGGGATTTATTTGGTTATTGAAGCTTGGTTATTGGGATTTGATTTAAATAAGGGGGTTGGAAAATGGAAAAGGAAATTTTTCAAGGATTGGAATCCCGGATGGAAAAAACCATCACTACCTTTCGGGAGGAGCTTTCCCGGGTGCGGACCGGGCGGGCTTCCCTCTCCCTTCTGGACATGGTGAAGGTGGATTACTACGGCAACCCTTCCCCCTTGAATCATGTCGCCAACCTCTCGGTTCCGGAAAACCGCATGATTACCATTCAGCCCTGGGACGTAAAGATGCTTCCCGAGATTGAGAGGGCGATCATCAAGTCGGACCTGGGGCTGACCCCGCAGAATGACGGCAAGATCATCCGCCTTCCCATTCCGCCCCTGAACGAGGAGCGGAGAAAGGACCTAGTCAAACTGGTCAAGAAGATGGCGGAGGAACACCGGGTTGCCGTCCGGAACGTGCGCCGGGACGGAATCGAAAAGCTCCAGAAGCTGGAGAAGGACAAAGCCATCACCGAGGACGACAATCACCGCTTCCAGAAAAAGGTCCAGGATGTTACGGACGCCTACGTGAAAAAGGTGGACGAGATCTTAGCCGCCAAGGAAAAGGAGATTATGGAAGTCTGATCCCTGATCCTTTTCTTGTCATTCTGAGCACCGCGAAGAATCTAGGTTTTCATTCTCTATCCCGTATTCTGTTGTTTGCGTTTCTCTTTCCTTCGTCAATCGTCAATCTAAAATCGTCAATCGAATCATTCCTCAATCCGTATTCGTCACTCAGCATTCAAAAAAACTTCCTCTCCCCTCGGGGGAGAGGATTGAGGTGAGGGGGAGCTTCCCAGCTTCCTAGCGTCCTTTACCCTGAGCTTGTCGAAGGGCAGCCTCCCAGCTTTCGTTATGCGGTTGTGTAATTAAACCTTCCGATAAATGACCTGTGCCGGGTCATTTACGCCCGTCCCGGGATCGGCCCGCACCAGTCCGTCGGACTGAAGCTCGTCCAGCAGGGAGAGGATCAGCCCGGTGGAGGTGGAGGCGAGGTGGATTTTCGAGATGTCCCCCATCACTGCCCGGGTCAGATCCAGCAGGGTGAGGCCTGGTCCTTCAAGAAGCTGGAGCGCCTGGTTGCGCAAGTCTGCGACGGTTTTTCTCGCCGTTTCGATTCTTTTCGGCGGGTTCGAAATGGGAGAGCCGTGAGCGGGGAGCAGGCTTTTCAGAGGCAGGCGGGACAGTTTTTCGAGGGTTTGCAGGTAAACCCGAATCTCGCCGAGCGAGGTGGCCCGTCCCACGATAAGATCCCCGGAAATACCCAGACCTTCAGGATTTAATAACAGGATGTGTTCATTACTGTGGCCGGGGGCATAAAAGACCTCCCAGTCTTGATTGCCCATCCTGATTTTTGATCCCTCGGTCAGGGCTTCCTGGAAACCGATCGGGCCGGGAGGTAGGTAATAGAGCCGGGCGAAGGCCTCGAGTTCTTCGGGGCGGTATCCGGCGGCCAGGAGGTGGGGACAGCGGGGGCGAAAATGGTCATAAGCCACTTTCATCAGGTGGTAATATTCGGCGTATTTCCGCCCCACGCCTTCATAGGCGGCCACCGGGAGGGGATGGATTTTCCGCAGGGGGACGCAGGCGGCGGCGTGATCCACGTGGGGGTGGGTGAGCACCACCTGCGCCAGGTCGGATAGGGCCAGACCGATGGATTTCATCCCTGCGAGGAGGGATTCGACCGATTCCGGGTAGGCGTGTCCGGGATCGATCAGGGTCGGTTTATCCCCCCGGACCAGGTAGGCGTTGGTGTCGGCATAAAAGGCCTGGGGCACGGTGATCTGGAAGATATTCGGGGAAACCTCCTGGACTTCGCAGGTGACCCGGGGCCGGAAATCATCCCAGCTCAGGCGCTGGAAGCAATCCGAAATTTCTTCCCAATCCGGGTAGGTTTCAGGAGGTGAAGCGGGAAAGAAGAAGTTCAAAGTTTAAAGTTCAAGGTTTGAAGTTCGAGGTCCAAGTAATAAAAGAGAATTCCGCAATTCGAATTCCACATTCCGCATTACATTTTCTCAGCCATAGGTTATCTTGATCTTTTCCCCGTTTCAAGCCGGAAATATAATCGGAATTGGTTTGACTCAGTGGGGTAAATAAGTTAGCTTATCTCCCGCTGATGGGGATACTAAAATCAGCTCAGAAAGGAGGACAAAATAGTGGAAGAAGTTGGCATTGTGGGAGCGGATCTTACTCCCTGCAAGGGCAGGTGGGTGGAGCTTTCCTATTACGGGCTCTCCCAGCTCGCCGTCAAGAAAACCCTGGAGGATGCCGCCATCGACATCAAGGATGTGGACGCGGTGGTCTACGGAATCTACAACGACATTTTTGAATATTCGGCCATTCCCGAACATCCCCTGCACGGGATCATCGGGATGGCCAACAAGCCGGGCATGCGGGTAACCTGCGGCGGGGCCACGGGGGCCTACGCCATGCTGGCCGGCTACACCATGGTGAAATCCGGCCTCTACGACACCGTCCTCTGCCTCGGGGTGGAGAAGGCGACGGACTGCTTCGACTTCGATTCGATGACCTCGACCCCCGAGGTGATCAAGTCCATCGGCTGGTCGGGCGACACCTTTTACGAAAGGGAACTCGGCTGGACGGCCTCGGACAGCTACGCCGAGGTGGTTCTGGCTTACATGGATGAGCATCCCAAGGATCTTTCCGACGAGGTTTCCGCTGAGATCAGCGCGATCCTCTGCCAGCAGGCGCAGAACAACAAGTACGCCCAGCGCCACGGCGAGAAGGTGACCAAGGAGATGGCCATGAACTCCCGGTACGTGGTTTACCCCTTCAAACTGCTTGAGACCTGCGTCTACACCGAGGGGGCGGCCGGGGTCATCTTCGCCAACAAGGAAAAGACGATCTCGATGTGCAAGAACAACGGCAAACCCCCGATCTGGATCACCGGGGTGGGGGCCGCCAACGAGCACCATGTGGTCGGGAAGGATTTCCGGCACAAGGTGATGCACCGGATCTACTCCGACCACCTCTCGGCCCAGGCGGCCTACAAGATGGCCGGGGTCACCAACCCCCTGAAGGAAGTCCAGGTGATCGAGCTTCACGACGCCTTCATCAAGCAGCTCCAGGTCACGATGGCCGAGTTCGGGTTCACCAAGCTCGGGCGGTCGGATGACCTGGTTAAGGAAGGCCTGATGGTGCCGGGGGGGCCGATTCTGGTCAATCCCTCCGGGGGGCTCACTTACGCCGGTCATTTCGTCGGCGGCTCCAACATGCTTTCCTGCTGGAGCGCGCGCCGGGAGCTGATCGACAAGCAGCTCCGGCGGGGGATGATTCACGGAACCGGTTCCACCATCGCCCAGTACGGCTGCGTGATGATCATGGAAAGGAGGGACTAAGCCATGGCCCGACCGAAAGCCAAAGCCAAATCCAAGGCCAAACCCCGAGCCGAGGCGAAACCCCGGGCGAACCAGAAGCCGAAGGTGGAGAAGGTAATCCCCCTCCACATGATCCCGAACGTGGAGTCCGAGGTGATCAAGATCGGCGACGGCCGCTACCTGCAAAGCAACGAGGCGATGTTCACTTTCTACAAGCGGTCGAAGGGCGAACAATCCCCCTATTTCCTGGCCCTCTTGGAGAAAAAGCGGATCCTCGGGGCCCGTTGCCCCAAGTGCAAACTGGTCCGGGTTCCCCCCTTTGAGGTCTACTGCCCGGATTGCCAATTTGAGAAGCTCAAGCTCCTCGAGATGCCCGATACCGGGGTGATGAATTCCACCCCTCCGATCACCTACTTCGCGAACTCGCTTTTCGCCCACATGGTGCCGTTCGGCCGGGGCCGGGTGATGCTGGACGGGGCCGACACCGCCATCCCCATCCATGTCTACACCACCCGGGGGGTGCTCACCCCGCGGGTCTTCAAGAAAAACACCCCGGTGAAAGTGATCTTCCGCAAGAATCGCCTGGGCAAGCCCACCGACATCTTCGCGGTCCCGCTTAGCGAGGTCCCGGAGAAACTCCGGGCCAAGAAGGGGGTGGAGGAACACGAGCTCGACTGGAGCCAGTCCGCGGAGCCCCCGGTGGACAAGCCCACTCCCGAATCCGAGAAATCCTTCAAGAGCGTGCTCGCGGCCTTCCAGGCGATGTCCAAGGCGGTGACGAAGAGCGACCGAGCCAAGAAGGATCTCTCCGGCTGGAAGCGGTCGATCCAGGTGAAAACCGCGGGGGGCAACTTCCTGATCAACATCGGCAAGCAGAATCTTAAGGTGAAGCCGGGGAAAGCCAAGGCGGATTTCGTGATGGTCGCCAACAATCCCAAGCTTTTCGAAGACTGGATGAACTTCCGGGATTCCCTCACCAACGCGATCATCGCGGAGAAGCTCTGGATCAGCAAGAACAAGGAATTCACCACCGTGTTCAAGCTCGACCGTCTGCCCCGCTCGCTGAGACGGACCTTAGAGACAAGTGAGCTAGTGAGTTAGTAAGTTGAAGAGTTGGTAAATTCGCAAGCCAAAGTTTGAAAGGGGCGGCCTTCGGGCCGCCCTTTGCTTGGAGTGGATTTATTATGTTTGCGAATGTCATCCCTGCCCCGCATCAGAGTGCGGGATAAACTCCGGCAGGGATCCAGGGATTCATATGTGAGGGTGAATTAGCGAAACGATGTTAGGTCTTTCTACAGTCTGGCGGACAACCCGGGCCGGGAGCGGGCCGGAACTCCTTTCCGAAATCGAGCGGGCCGAGCTTCCCATCAGCGGAATCGAGCTCGAGTACCGCGTTCTGGAAAGCTGGTACCGGGATATCCGGCCCCGGCTCCGGCGCGGGGATCCCCGGGTGTTAAGCATCCATAACTTTTTCCCCCTCCCGGACGGCCGGGATCCGAAGCAGGCCACCGGGGACCTGTTTCTGGTTACCTCCGAAGACCCGGAGGAGCGCCGGCTGGCGGTCAAGCAAACCATCAACACGATCCAGATCGCGGAAGAGCTGGGGGCCCGGGCGGTGGTGCTGCACCTGGGCAAGGTTCCAATGGAAAGGCGTTTCGCGGACTTAAAGCAACTTTTTTCCGAGGGGAAGTTAGAATCCCCGGAGATGGAAAAGATCAGGTTTGAACTGCGCCGGGAACGCGAAACCAAGTTCCGGGAACCGCTGGAAAGGGTACTGCAAGCCCTGGATCGTTTAAACCGGGAAGCCTTCCGCCGGGGGGTCAAGCTGGGCGTGGAAAACCGTTACTACTATCCCGAGATTCCCCACCCGGATGAAATCGGGATCATTCTCAAGGAGTTCGAGGGTGGGGCGGTCAGGTACTGGCATGATGTCGGGCATGCTCATGTTCTTTCGCTCCTTGGTTTTCCGGAACACGGCGATCTCCTGAAAAGATATCACCGGGATCTTGCCGGGATTCACCTGCACGACGCCAAGGGGATCCAAGACCACCTGGCCCCCGGGACCGGGGAGATCGACTTTTCCGGGATCGTTCCGCTCCTGGGCCCGGATACGGTTCGGATCGTGGAACTCCGTCCCGAGGAGGACGGGGACCAGGTGCGGGAGGGAATAAAATCGCTCGTCGAAATGGGATTTTGAAAATCAGAAATTTCTTCTTTAATTTTAAATTCCCCATTTGTCATTCGTAAATATTTGTTAGCGCCCGCTATTGCGATTTTTAGCGGGTTCTATTTTACTTCTACCATAATTTACCAAGTTGATTTCTCTCCCCGCCGAGGGGGAGATTGAGAGGTTCGAGTAAAGATTTTTTACGATTATTTATGAAATCTTATCCGAGCTATTTTTCACTGGCGGAGAACGGTGAGCTTAAACACCGGGTCGAAAAAGCTTATGAATTGCTGAAGTCCTGCCGGCTCTGCCCCCGGAAGTGCGGAAAAAACCGGACGAAAGGTGAAAAGGGTTTCTGCAAGACCGGTCTGCAGGCGGTGGTTTCCTCTCATGGCCCCCATTTCGGCGAGGAGCGGCCCCTCTCGGGCCGGCATGGTTCGGGAACGATTTTTTTCACCTACTGCAATCTGGGCTGTGTTTTCTGCCAGAACTATGAAATCAGCCACCTGGGGATGGGGGAGATGGTGACCCCGGAAAAGCTTGCGGCCGAGGGTTTTTCCCTCCCGCTGGTTTATAACTGCGGGGGATATGAATCGATGGAAACGCTGAAATTGCTGGATGGGATCGTGGATATTTACATGCCGGATTTCAAGTTCTGGGATGAAAAAACCTCCGAGCGCCTGGCCTCGGCCCCGGATTACCCCCAGGTGGCCCGGGAAGCCATCCGGGAAATGTACCGCCAGGTGGGAGACCTGACCACTAACGGCGCGGAAATCGCCAAACGGGGGATCCTGGTCCGGCACCTGGTTTTACCCTCAGGGTTGGCCGGGACGGGGAGGGTGGCGGGGTTCCTGTCACGGGAAATTTCCTCGAATACCTACGTGAACGTGATGGATCAATACCGGCCCTGTTATCGGGCCGATCGTTACCCCGAGATATCCCGCCCGCTCCGGGAAAGGGAATTCGCCGACGCGGTGGAACTGGCGGTCAACGCCGGCCTCTGCCGGCTGGACCAGGTTGAATTCCCCCGCTACCGAATGGTACACCTCTAGCCCAAGTGGAAAAAAAAAGACCGCCGACCGCCGACCGCCGACCGCAGCTTAACCAAAGGAAAAAGATGAACTTTTATCATATTAACCCTATGCTCTATGCTCTTTGCGCTATGCGATCTCTGATCAGCTGATCATGGAAGGCTTGAATGGAATCGCGGCCCTCGTAACCGGGGCCGGAGGCGGGATCGGGCGCGGAATCGCCCGGAGGCTCGCCCGGTCTGGGCCCGGGTCGCGGCAGCGGATGTCAATGGGGAAAGGGCCGAGGAGACCGTTTCCCTGATCCGGGAAGCGGGAGGGGAGGCGCGGGCCATCGAGACCGAGATGCTCGCGCCCTTGATCTCAAGCGAGAAATCCCGGAACAAAATGACCAAGGGGATTCCCCTGAAGAGGCTGGGTACTCCGGAAGACGTGGCTTCCGCGGTCGCCTTCCTGGCCTCCGCGGAGGCCTCCTACATCACCGCTCAGGTCCTGGTGGTGGACGGCGGGATGACCGCCAAGACGATTTAGATCCCTCGCTTGAAGGTTCACCAATTCTTTTACTTTGGTTTTCAATTCCATATAAGCCTGTCATTCTGAGCGATTTATCCCGGTTATCCCGAAAAACTTCGAGGGAAGCGAAGAATCTCAATCTGTTCCTATCCTCTAATTTTCCTTGGTATGGTTGCTCGATTAAAAAATGCGGCAAATCAAAAAAATCTGCTTCTGGGCCTCATAAATGAGGCAACTACAAAAGCCAAGGAAAAAATGACAACTACTTGATTTTTTCGAACAGGGAACGGGAGTTCTGGAGCATCTTCTTGAAGGCGGCTTCGGAAAGCCCGGCGCCCAGGACGATCTTCTTGGCTTCCGGCATGGACTTGAGATCAGCCGGGTCGTGGGAATCGGTGTTAAAAACCAGCTTGGCCCCGGTTTTTTCGGCCACCCGGGCCACATGTCCGTTCGAAAGGGAATGGCCGGAGCGGGAGGTGATCTCCAGGCAGACCCCTTTTTCGCAGGCCAGCTTGGCGTCCTGGGTCGAGATCAGACCGGGGTGGGCGAGGATGTCCACCCCCGCCAGGATCGCGGCCCGGTTGGTTCCCGGAACCACCGGCTCCACCAGGGTCTCCCCGTGGGCAATCACGATCCGGGCCCCCAGTTCCCGGGCCCGCTGGGCGAGCTTGGCGAAAGCCTCCGGCGCGATGTGCGTGAGCTCCACGCCGGGAACGACCTTGATGTCCCACCAGGTGGAGATCTCAGCGGCCGCGGCCTGAAGCCGGGGAACGATGAAATCAAGGTTGGAGGAATCGGCGTGATCAGTCAGGGCCAGGATCTTGATCCCCTTGACCGCGGCCCGGCGGGCCAGTTCGGAGGGAATGAGTTCGCCGTCGCTGAAAATGGTATGGGTGTGCAGATCGATCATAGAAAGTTCTAATTTCAAAGTTCAAGGTTCAAAATTCCAATTCTAAATCATTATAAATTAAAAAAAGAAAATGTTGATAGGAAAAATATAGCCCGTATTTCTGAATGTGGAATTCTAACCTCTCAACCTTAAACCGTGAACCTTGAACGTTGCTTGCCCTGAGCTCTGCGAATGGGAACCGTGAACCTTTTTTTCATGTTTTTGGTTTGAGGATCTGGTAAAAAAGCTCCCGGGTGGAAGACTGCCGGGCCGGGGAAAGGAAAAAGGTTTCCTCCGCCTCGGGAAAAGCGGAAATGAGCTTGGACTTTTGGGCCGCGAGTTTGGCCCGGTCCTTTTCCTCGCCCAAAATCAGGATGCGGATTTCTTCATGACCGGGACCGAAGCGAAGCTGGGTTAGAAACTCCCGGACCACGCGCAGGTCGCCCAGGTGATGCTCGATCTCCGGGGGCAATAACAGGAAGGCTCCGAAAGTGTCCGAGGAAATGGATTGCCAGAGGGGTCGGAACTCGGGATCGGTGGGCAGGGTGGTCAACTGGATGGTCAGGCTTTCGTTCAGCCGGAGTTTCCCCAGGGAACCCAGGGGCAGGGTTCCCGGCTTGAACTCAAAAGCGATGCCCTCCTCCAGGCGGAATTCCGGGAGCCCGGCCAGCGCCTGGACGAAAACCTTGACCCCTTCCACCAGGGGCGAAAACAACAGGACGCGCATCCATTCTATTCCTTTTTGTTTCAGTCTCTGGATTTCATCCGGTTCCAGGATGGAAATCTCCCGGGAGGGGGCCGGGGCAGGCTTGGTGTCCACGGCGATGATTCCCTTCCGGAGCAGGGAATGGATCGAGCGGTAGACTTCGTAATCCGGGAAGGAACAGTGTTCGACGATGTCCTGAACCCGGTTGTAGAACTCCAGGAGCAGGAGAACCTCCTGGATGATGGGCCGCAAGCCCAGGGGGAGGGACTCCCGTTCCGCCTTCAGGCTGAGGTTAGCCTCGGGATCGGGGAGGAAGCGGGAAAGCCGCTCCAATTCGTCCGCCTGCCGCATTCCTTCCATCAGGAGCTTGCCGGTCGGGGAGGCGATCCGGGTCTGGGTGGTGACGTGAATCGGGATGAATTCGAACTTTCCCTCCTTCCAGGTCAGGGCGCGGAAGAGTGCTTTCTCCCCTTCGGTCTCGTTGATCACGGCGTTGATGATCATCCCTTCCTTTAAAAAAACCTGGCAGATTTCGTTTTCATTTTTTTTCACCAGGAGCTGGCCTTCGCGGCGGTTCAGGGTGAGGACCTGGAAGAGATCAACCAGGGGAATCTGGGTCAGGCTCCCGGCGATTTCCTTTTCCCCGCTGTAAACCTCTTCGACTTTTTTTATCCGTCCCAGGATGCGGTCGATTTCGGCGGTGATCTGCCGGAGATCGATCGGCTTGGGAACAAAACTGTCCTTGATGGTTTTGATCTCGTCGATCGCCTGCTCGTTTTCCCCGATAAATATGATCGGGGTTTTATCGGTGCGGGGATTGGAGCGGATAATTTCGCAGAACTTGTGGGCCGGGATGAAGGGAAGGTCGATTCCCAGGATCACCAGGTTGGGGGTGTCGATGATGGCGGTTTCCAGGGCCTTGACCCCATCCTGGACCGCCTTGACCTGATAGCCGTGGGTCTTGAGCTGTTCCCGGAGCTGGATCAGGGATTTTTGGTCTCGATCGGCAAGCAGAATAACGGGGCCGAGGGTGGGAGGCTTGAGGTCGCGGGTGATTTTCATTTCCGGCACGGTTTTTTTCCCCTAGATCTGGAAATTCAACTGGTAGTTTTGCCGGAATTTGTGGATCAGGAGTTCGGCCAGGATCGGGTCGGCGCTGTGAAAACCGGTTCCGCCCTTCTGACCGTTCAAGCGGCCGAGGAAACTGTAGGCGGTGCGCTCTCCCAGGAAAAAAACAAAGGGGTGTTGCGGGAGACGGGGGTCCTCGACTTCGAGCTGGGTAATGGGAAGGTAGGGGGAGGGCTCAGGGCCGGCGGCTCCGAGCAGGAAGAATTTCACATTTATCCCCGGCAGGATCTCCCGGCTCGCCAGCTTTTTCAGAAAGGCCGCGACCATCTCGGTGCCGGCGGCCTCGTTCAAAAGCAAAACCCCGCGGATCAGGGGGCGGTTCAGAGCTTCACTGGTGATCAGCTCCACCACCTTCCTCAGGAGAGACAGGTCGAAGGGCAGGGGATAGTGGCTTTCCTGGTTTTTGGAAACATATTCGGATTCCGGGGTGAGCTGGATCAGGAAATCCAGGATTTCCCAGAAGGAAAGATTTTCGCAGTTGGCTTTCTGGACCAGGGAGCGCCGGGATTTATCCACCTGGTTGGACGCGGCCCGGTTCAGGGCGCTGAATTCTTCCCCGTCCCGGGGATAGGTGGAGGCTCCCGCGAGCAGCTGCCAGGAGTGGGCGACCCCCAGGGTTTTGATCTTGACGGCTTCCTTGAGTTCTTCCTTCAGCCGGCGGATGGAAACGATCGAATCGAAACAATCGGTTTCGGGCAGCAGGATTAAATATTCTTCCTCATTCAAGGCGCCCAGCAGATCCGATTCGCGCATCGAGGCGGTCAAGTTTTCCAGCAGGGACTTCTTGCTTTTGGAAAAATCGGGCTCGGGTATGATCTTCTGCAAACGGGAATGGTTGGCCATCACCAGGCGGACCAGGGAGAAGTTCCGGCGGTAACGCTGGGAGCGGTTGATCTCCCGGTCGAAGGCCTCCCGGAAGTGCTCCAGGGATAAAATCGCCTCCTGCTTGGGGAGCGCCCGGGTCCGGTTTTCCATTTCCCGGAAACGGAAGGCGTTTTTGATCGCGATCCCGGCAAACCCGGAAAGCACGGTGGCGAGCTTTAAGTCGCGGGTCCGGAAATCGGTTCCATCCTGTTTCTCGAAGATTTTGAGGACCCCGATTTTTTCCCCCTGCGCCAGCAGCGGAACGATGAAAACATTGCGGCTCCCCGATTCGGGGAAATAGGCGTTGAAATCCTCCTGCCGGGAGACCGGGGTGAAGGGGAGGTAGACGGGTTCATCTTCCACCCGGACCAGGCCCAGGGAGGAGAAAAGCTGGAGCTTCTGGGGCTCGGCCTGGTTTTTCAGCCAGATGATGCCCCCCTGGCCGTTGGTGAGACTCATAATCGAATCGATGATGATCTCGGCTAGGCGGTCGGGATCCAGGATTTCCAGGAATTTCATCCCCCGGTCGTAGACGGAAAGGGTTTCGAAATACTCCAGGTTCTCCAGGACGAGCGAGCTGTGCTCGAGGGCCAGGTTCCGCCGGGAGAGAAGCTTGTCGATCAGGAAAAGAAAACCATGGGGATCAATCGGTTTCAGAATGTAATCGGAGACCCCGAGTTTCATCGCCTCCACGGCGGTTCGGACATCCTCGAGGCCGGTGACCATGATGATTTCCTGCTCGGGATCGGCCTCCCGGATCCGGCGGACCAGGTCCAGCCCGCTCAGGTTTTCCATCACCACGTCCACGATGATGATGTCGAAGCGGTCCTGCTTCAGAATGCGGAAGGCTTCCTCGCCAGTGGCGGCGGTCCAGACCTGGTAGCCTTCCGGCTTCAGGATATCGCAGGCGTAGGTGCGGAAGAGACGGTCATCATCGACGATGAGGATGCGGCCCGAACCCATGGTCTTAATCCGGAACCGCGGAAACCCGGAGGAACCGGGTCACCCGCTCGAAGACAAGGATTCCAGCCGCCGCCCCGGCGATATCCGCGAGGAGATCGAATCCGGAGCAGTCGCGCCCGGGAACAAAATACTGGTGGAACTCGTCGGAAATCCCGTAACCGGCGGCCAGGAGAAAAGCGGCCAGGCACCGGTTTCGGGGAGAAATCCACTCCCCGGGATGCAGGGCCCGGAGGAGCAGGAAGGAGAAACCCAGGTACATAAAAAAGTGGATAACCTTGTCCGAACCGGAGAAGGAAAACGGGAGGGGTTGGGTAGGGGTAAGGGAAGACAGGTAAAAAATTAAACCCGCGTAAAGGACTACCGGCAGCCAGAGGAAGAGAATCCCTTTTCCCCCTTTACATTTTGTATTTACCAAAATCTTCGGAAGTAAGATTTTCCAAAAAATTAAGCCACTTCTGTCGCTTTTTGCCTTCATCTTCTTCCTGGTTGGTCGAGAGTTCGATCTGGCGGGACTTGCTGATGACCTTGTCGTCCACCAGGATGGTGGAACCGGTGCGCAGGGCCAGGGCGATCGCGTCGCTGGGCCGGGAATCAATTTCGATTTCCTGACTGCCGTCCTGGAGGAAAATGGTGGCGAAGTAGGTATTGTCGCGGAAATCCATAACCGCGATCCGGGAGATTTTTATGTTGAGTTGCCCGAGGATGTTGCGGAGGAGATCGTGGGTCATCGGGCGGGGGGTGTGAATGCCCTCGAGCTCGGAGGCGATCGCGCTGGCCTCGACCAGGCCGATCCAGATGGGGACGGCGTTTTTCTCTTCGAAGTCCTTGAGGATCACAATCGGCATGTTGGTAAAGGGGTCAATCGTGATGCCGGTGACTTTCATGGGAATAAGCATTTCGCCTCCTTAAGGCCTGACTCAAGAGCTAACCAAATTATTTTCGATAGTTCCTCTCAGGGAATGGATAGCTGCCTCTGTTATTCTAACCGGGGTAATTTTACGGATCAAGTCCGGCGAGCCGGGAAAATGCACGATTTTATTACCGGAATCTCTTCCGGTCAGGGAGGCGGCTTGCCGGGTTTGGGGCCGGGGATTGATTCCTTCGATCAGGACTTCATGGACCCGGCCCACCAGGGCCTGGTTCAGCTCCAGGGTGATTTCATCCTGGCGGTCCTGGAAGATCTTCAGGCGCCGGCGCCCCTCCCCGCCCTCCACCGGACCGGCGAGGTCGGCCGCCCGGGTCCCGGGGCGGGGGGAGTACACGAAGGAGAAGGAGCCGTCGAATCGAACCTCTTCCAGCAGATCCAGGGTCTGCCGGAAGTCGGATTCCTCCTCTCCGGGGAAGCCGATGATGATATCGGTAGTGATGGCGATCCCCGGACAGGCGGTACGCAGCCGTTCAACCTTTTCGAGATAGTCCTCGCGGGTATAACGCCGGTTCATGGCCGCGAGGACGCGGTTGGAGCCGGACTGGGCCGGCAGGTGGATGTGCCGGGCCAGGTTGGGAATCTCGGCGAAGGCCCGGATCAGGTCGGGGGAGAGATCCTTGGGGTGGGAGGTCGCAAAGCGGAGCCTCCCCACGCCGGAAATCCCGGCGGCCAAACGCAGTAGACCGGGAAAGGAAAACCCGTTCCCGCAGCGATATGAATTGACATTCTGCCCGATCAGCGTGAATTCCCGGTAGCCGGTTTCGACCAGGGATTTGATTTCGTTGGCGATCTCCTCGGGGGGGCGGCAGAGCTCCCGGCCGCGGAGGGCGGGAACCACGCAATAACTGCACCAGTTGTCGCAGCCTTCCATGATGGTGACAAAGGTGGACACCCCGGGGGCGCGGTGGAAAGGGCGGTAGCCTTCCAGCCGGTCCGCGTCCGGGAGGGAGCCGACCAGGGAGACCCTTTCACCCGCCCGGGCTTTCTCGACCAGGGCGGCGACGCGGCCCACCTGGTGGGTGCCGAAAACCAGGTTCAGTCCCGGGAAGCGCCGGAGCAGGTTTTCGCCCTCCTGCTCGGCCACGCAGCCGGCCACGGCCAGGATCATGTCGGGCCGGCTGCGCTTGTCCTTTTCCAGGCGGCCGAGGAGGGAATAGACCTTGTCCTCGGCCTTTTTCCGGATCGAGCAGGTATTGATGATGATCAGGTCGGCCCGGGCTTCATCCGCGGCGGGGACGTGGCCCGCCCGGGAAAGCCAGGCGGCGATCCGCTCGGAATCCCGCTCATTCATCTGGCACCCGAAAGTATGGATATGAAATTTACGCATCAGAAATCCGGCCTTATCTTGAACCTCTGAACTTTGAACCCATGTCCTCCGTAGCCTTGGCGAAAGAGGATTGAACCTTGAACCTTTTTAGATATCATACCTGTCCAAATCAACAATTTCACCTTCTTCCATTCCCTCTTTCAATAAACATTCCCCTCCCCCTTAGCTTGCCCCGTCAAAGGCGGGGAGGGGGGAGGGGAGGGAGAGGGTGAATTTTGTCTTTTGCTCGGCTTTGACATCGCATTTTGCGATATCAAAACCAGTGTGGGGGTGGCTCCTCATTCCGTCATTCCGCACTTGATGCGGAATCCAGTTGTTTTTCTGGATTCCTGCTTTCGCAGGAATGACAATCAAATATTTCCTGAACTAGGATCTATGCTCTTGTCCATCACCCATTACATGTGACCAATGATCATTTCTTGACTTTATAACCGGCAGAGCAGACAATAAATCCAATCTAATATTCCCAAACAAATGGACTGGATTGGCAAAACGCATTTTGCTTTCCAGGGTAAAAGTTTATGAGCAAAGAAATAATCCCCATTGAGCAGATCGAAAGCAAAATTCTTTTGATCCGGGGACAGAAGGTAATACTGGATGTGGACCTGGCCGAACTTTATGGAGTTCCCACTAAGGTTTTAAACCAAGCAGTCAAAAGGAATCGCAGGCGCTTTCCCCCCGATTTTCTTTTTCGGTTGACGCAGAAGGAAAAGGAAAAGGTGGTCACAAATTGTGACCACCTCAGAAAACTGAGATTTTCCTCGACTTTGCCCAGCGCTTTTACCGAACATGGGGCAGTGATGGCGGCAAGCGTACTGAATAGCGATAAAGCTATCGAAGTAAGTGTGCAAGTTGTCCGAGCATTTATTAAAATTCGTCGGATATTGGCCTCTCACGCCGGTTTGGCCCGGAAGCTGAATGAATTGGAGAGGAAATACGATGCACAGTTCCGGGTAGTTTTCGACGCGATCCGGGAGCTAATGTCCCCGCCAGAACTTCCGGATCCGGAGCCCCCGCCCCGCCGCCGGAT
>JAPLJI010000108.1 GCA_026388655.1 Pseudomonadota bacterium | reverse complement strand
ATGGTCATGACCGAGTGGAGGACGCCCAGGTCGCCGGCCGTAAAAAGGTACAGGATGGATTCCGGTCCAGAGGTATCCCGGACGCGTTTCAGCTCTGACGCAACTTTGGCAAAGGCTTCGTCCCAGGAAATCCTCTCGAATATCCCTGCGCCTCTTTCCCCGACCCGCTTGAGGGGGTAGAGGACGCGATCGGGAGAATAAACCCTCTGCCGCAGGGCCCGGCCCCGCTGGCAGGCCCGGAGCTGGGGTTCCTCGCCGTTATCGGTTTCCACCCGGGTGATCATGCCATCCTTGACGTGGACCCTCAACAGGCAGGTCCCGCCGCAGTGGCTGGAACACATCGTGGAAATTATTTCTTCTTTACTGTTTTTTTCATTCATCGGTCGGCCGGCTCATATTCTACCCTAAGTTGTCGGCTAAATAAAAATTCTATTTTTGTTATGATAATATGTACCAATATAAGTGTGGGTATGGATTTGACGCAGTGCGGAAAATATGCGTTGATTAAATTAGGAAAATTGATAAATATGTCAATAATATTAAGTAGATAGTAAATGATACCAAGAAGCTGAAAATGTTACGCGGTGCAATAAAATTCGCGTTATTCGGGATGGTAGCGGGGATTTTTCCCTTGGTCTTGTCTGCTCAAGAAGGCGCTTTTTTCGGGCCAAACCCGGCGGTTATCGAAAAGAAAAACCTCTCCCGGGTGGATGACTTCGTGGTGGTGCGCGGGGAGAAGCTGAAACGAAACCTGAATAACGAGATCGGCAAGCTCTCCCTTTTCGCTTATGTCGAGGGGAAGTTCCAACCGGTTCCATTCCAGGTCGACGAGATTAATCCCGATGGGGAGTGGGTGCTGACCCAGGTACCGCCCGAGGCGAAAAAATCCGCAAAACCCGACCGGGATGACGATAATGGCAGTCTGGATGAGAATGACGAGCTGGCTTTCATGGCCCGCGACGCCGGCGACCGGGTTGCTTTCGATGGTTTGCCCGCCGGGGTGGAAGCGATGGACGAAATCACGCTCCGGGACCCGGTGGATAATGGCCGGGCCTGGGTTTACCTGATGTCTTTCCGGGAAAACCCTCCGCTCTCGAAAAAGGATTGCGTGGAATACAAGCTGCCCGAGAACCAGGTGGTGGCCAGGAATTACGTCCTCGGTTTTGATCCCAGGATGTCCATCGCCCCGAGCCTGATAAGCGTGCAGGGTTCCCCCAACCTGATCGACCGCATGAAAATCCGGCTCTCGACCAAGCTCATGGGGATTCCTTTCGGGTTTGATGAAAACAGCCTGGTTTCCGAGCTTTCCCTCTATAAAGACGGACCCATCCGGGTGGTCCGCCGGGTTCGGAGCTCCATCCAGTTCACCCGGCTGTTCCGGACCCCGTCGGCGGCGGTGGAGAACATCTATTACGATAACACCATGGTCATCCCGATCCGGATCAGGATTCCTATTTCGCTGAAAAGTTTTCGCAGTTTGATCAGCTACATCAGGGTCAGAGGTTCAGCCGATCTCCGGAATACGCACGGCTGGAAGATCAAGGTGGATACAGATCCCCGCTGGATGAGCGTGGACGGCAAGATGGACGAGGTGGAGAAGAGCGTCCAAGGCGAGGGCTCGACCTGGTTCATTGCTTCCGGGCCGGAAGGAGCCTTTATCATCCGGATGATTTTGAACCGGAACCCGGACGGTTCTTTTCAAAAATCCCCGATCAAGACCCGCCTGTATTACGTCGATGATGACAACGCGCCCGATCCCCCGGAATCCGTTCCCGGCCAGTCGCCCCAGGTGGGCTGGTGGATGGAAGGCCTGCCCGACCTGGAGAAGGGGACCCTGTACTTCTTCGCGATCGTGTACCTGATCAAGGATTATTCCGAGGGAGTTGAGAAAAATTACCTCAAAATCCTCGACCAGCCGATTGAGGTATCAGTAAATTAATAAAAAAGAAGTAGGTCCTTTTGTCATTCTGAGTCCCCACCTACGGTGGGGGCGAAGAATCTTGTTTTCGTCGGAAAACTCAGGAAAATCAGATCGTTCGGGAGCAGATTCGCTTCGCCCACCACAAGGTTTATCCTGAGTCCTTCGAGATCCTTCGCTTTGCTCAGGATGACAAAGGGCGAAGGACTCAGGAAGACATTTTGGGTGGTTTGGCATCGTTTTGAGGTATTCCAAGACAGAATTTTCATGCTGAACGAAGTGAAGCATCTAAGATTCTTCATTTCGCATTGGCCGAGATTAAAAACTGAGATTCTTCACCCCCGCTAGTCGCGGGGGATTCAGAATGACATGAAAAGCATTCTGCAGTAGTTTTCATGTTTTTCCTTTGACTTTTCCCTTGAAAAAAAAGAAAATACCATCCCAGTAGAGCGGGGGATTTTCCAAAACTATCATCTTCAAAACAGAAATAGGAGGAATATGTTTATTATCAAACCTTTGCTTGCCGTCCTGTTTTTCATCGCTTCCCTAATCCTGGCAGGGGAGGCGAAAGCTTTGGATTCCAAAACCGTCGTGTTGGAGAAGAAAACCCTCACCCGGGCGGAAGATTTTGTGGTGGTGTACGGTAAGACCCTGCGGAAGAGCCTGGGCGAAGATATCGGGCAACTCGGGCTTTTCGCCTTCCACGAGGGAAAGCTGGTGCCCATTCCCTTCCAGATCGATGAAATCAACAAGGAGGGGGAATGGGTTTTGACCCAGGTGCCGCCCACCCAGGCGGGAGCGGGCCTGAAACCCGAACGCGACGATGATGACGGAAATCTCGATGAAAATGATGAATTGGCTTTTATGGCCAGGGACGCGGGCGACCGGGTACCCCCGGAAGGATATCCGCCGGAAGCTCTCAAGGTGGATGAAATCATGATCAGGGATCCGATCGATGGAGGAAAGAGCTGGGTTTATCTTTGTTTTTTCAAGGGCTCCTTTGCTCACTCCCACCGGGATTATGTCGCTTATGTCTTTCCCGAAGACCAGATCAAAACCGGCAATTACGTGATGGGTTTTCCCCCTGAGCTCCCCATCGCACCGGGCATGATCAGCATCCATGGTTCACCCAGCATTCTGGACCGGATGAAAATCCGGCTGAAGGTAAAGATTCTCGGGATCGAGTTTTCCCTGGCGGAGTCGAATTTCATCTCCCGGCTTTCCCTTTACAAGGATGGTCCCATTCGCGTTATCCGCCGCACCCGCAGTGCGATTAAATTCATCGGGATGTTCCGGAGCCCCTCGGCGGCGGTGGAAAATATTTTCTACGAGAACGCGGTGGTGATTCCGATCTGGATCCGTCTGCCTTATTCAACGAAAGCCTTCAAATTCTTAATCCCTTACATCATCGTGAGGGGAACCGCCGACCTGAAAAATATGCACGGCTGGAAGCTGAAAACCAATCTGGACCCGCGCTGGCTTAAGATTGACGGGAAAATGGATGAGGATGAAAACACCCTGAACGGAAAAGAGGGTTTCAACTGGTTTCTGGCCTCGGGTCCGCCGGGGGTTTTCATGATCCGTCTGGTCCTGGACCGGAACCCGGATGGAACACCCCAGAAAACCCCGATCACGACCCGGCTTTATTACAAGGATGACGATGCCTCCATTGATCCCCCCGAGGCCACCCCCGGGGAGTCCCCCGACGTGGGCTACTGGCTGGACGGCCTCCGGGACCTGGAGAAAGGGCTCTTATATATATGCCCGGCCCTTTTTATGATCAAGGATTATTCGGAGGGCAAGGAGAAAGATTACCTGAACATTCTCGACCGGCCGCTGGAGGTTTCGGTCAATTAAGCAAAATTCCAAGTGATCCAGGTGAAAGCCTTGCCATAAGGAATACGCTCTAAACACCCAGGCAATGAAGGTAAATTATCGCATTGTCATCGGGCCGATTCTTTTTTTTATCTTGATTTCTTTTGTCGTTTCTTCCGCGGTTCCTGCTTTTGCCTCGGAAAGCCTGCCGTTCCCGGAACCGCCGACCCGGGCGGATGACCCGCTGTGGGGCAAGGCTGTTTCTCACTGGGAGAATCGAAGGCAGGATTTACAGGCCCAAAAGGCCCTGGAGATTTTTCAAACCCTTTCGGAAAAATACCCGGGCCGGATTGAACCCAGGCTCTGGCTCTGCCGGGCATATTATTTCCTGGGCATGCTCGAAAGCGGGGGAAAAAAGCGGAATCCGCTTCTGCGGAAATCCATCAATTCCTGCCAAAAGGCGCTGGAATTGGACCCCAAAAATGTTTATGCGCTCTACTGGCTGGTGGGGGCCTGGTATCATGTTGACCCCATCGATCCAATTCTTCCCCAGATTCGGATATTGACCGAGAAAATGCCGGTCGAAAGAGAGATCCAGGTACATCCGAATGATTCGGCCTGGAAAGAGGTCATCGCTCATTGGGATGCCCGGGAGAACCTCAACCGGGCCCGCCTGGCGGCCGATCTATTGGAGAAAATCGCCGGAAAGAATCCGGATTCCCCGGAAGCCTGGATGTGGCTGGCCAGGGTTTATTACTGGCTGGGGGAAAACGGCGAGACTCAGGCCGAAAGGGAAAGGCTCCATTACCGGGGATATGAGTTTGGATTGAGAGCCCTGAAAATCGCGCCCGGTCATGCGAGGGCCAATTACTGGGCCGTCTGCAATCTCGCGCGTTACGCCCAGCTGGGTTCGATCGCGAGAAGGGGAATGCTGGCCAAGAAAATATTGGATCACCTGCGGGTTATTGACCAGGAGGAGCCTCTCTACTTTTTCGGCGGAGTTCCCCGATATATCGCCTATGCCCTGGCGGAATCCGGCCCGGTGGTCAGGAAATTGCTGGAGATGCTGGATATCTCCGATGTGCGCTCGCCCATCAAAATGTCCATTGCCGTCGCGCCGAATTACTTCGAGATCCGTCTGGCCCTGGCCGAGTACGCGGCTGCCATCGGTGATAATGACCTGGCCCGGGAACAACTGGATTACATCATCGGCACGAGCGCGGAACTGATCCCCGGGTATGAGCCGGAGAACCGGTTATATCAAGAAAGAGCGAAAAGATTGCTGGAAATATTTAAGAGATAATTAGAAAGATCAACGGATAATTCAATTTGACCGGGTAATTATCCTTCCAGGGCAGGTCCATCGCTCCCCAAACAATTTCTTCCGTAACCTAAACCCGGGCGGCGGGCCCTCAGGGCCTCGCCTTCGTATCTGGGGAGACAGGGATCAAGCCATTGTTTTCCTGGTTTCAGAAGGGTTTGCCTCGCGCTGACCCCACCCTGGAAGCATATGAATTACTCTTTTCCGCTTAAGGAGGGGGAAAAGTTAAGACTTTTTGGGGACCAGGGATTCAAGCTTTCGCTTGGAGAGGTTCATCTTGCGCATCTCGACAGCGGGAGGGGGGCATCCGGGGATATGGGGCAGGCCGTGCTTTTTGGCCATGCCCTTAGTGCAATCGCCAAAGCACACCATCTTGGCCTTTTTCGGGTCCGCCCCGGTCGGGAAGGAACAGCGGGGTCCGAAGAAAAGGTAAAAGGGCCGGAGGACCCCGTGATGAAGAAAGTTGGCGGTTCCCCGGAGGTTGTCATAGGCGAAGCGCCAGTCGGCGGAAAGCCTGGTGGACATCAGGAAAGTCTGCATGCAACCCGAACAGCCCGATAAAACCTGCAGGTGAACGTGGCCCAGGTTGAGCTGAGTGCCTAAATTCGGGGGTTTGAAGGCCACGCTGACATCCGCAAGCTTCTCTCCCACGATTTTAATCGGGACGTCCGGGACGTGGGTTTTTTTGAGATCGAGCCGCATGACCTGGACGGCGGCGTTGTCCACCTCGTGAATATCCTGCCCGCAGAGTAAAAGCCCGAGTTTCCGGGCCCGGCCCCCGAAATGCCAGAGGGAATAGGGACCGTTTCCGTCCATCGCCACGATTCCATCGATAATATTAAGGTCGGGTTTCAGGACCTGGCTCAATTCGAAAATATCGGCCTGGAGGTCTTTCATGTGAAACCTCTGCTTGTCGAGCTTCCGAAGGGTTCCTTTCTGGTTTTTCATGCAGAGGGAAACGTGGGTGAAGTAGTGGGTCTTCATCTTGGCGACATTGATGTATTCGTTCTCGAATAAAAGCCTGGGCAGTTTGATCTCGCCGCGCTTCCACTTGACCGGGACACGTTCCGATTTTTCCAGATCCACCAGCCTGACGTTGGGATATTTTTTCGGGATCTGGTCATACCTGAATTTCCGGATCATCTTCCGATAATTCATCCCCGAGGCTACGCCCTCGGCGATGATTATTTCCTTGTCCCGGAATATGCCGGCCAGGGCCTCGAGGAACTCAGGCGGAATGCAGTCACCCAGCTTGAGGGAGCCATCGGGGTAGCCGGCGTTGGGCTTGAGGACGATGGTTTCTTTCTTGGGCTTATAGCCGACCAGGTCGATAGCCCGCTCGAGCCCGGAGCGGACATTGGCGTAGGAGGATTTGACGATAGCGACGGTCATTTTGATAGACGATTTACGATTGACGATTGACGAATGAAAAATTAGAAGGAATCATTTTTTTCTTTACGCTATGCTCTTAGCCTCAGTCTGCCGGTTTTTTAATCGCTGACATTTTTTTGGTCATGAACCCGAGGAGGCTGGGCGAAAATCGGAAGGTCCGCCACATGGATTTTGCTTCCCGGCCGGGCAGAATCTTAAACTGGTTTTTATAAATAGCATCGACCATCTTTTCCGCGACCATGTCGGCCTTGGTCATCCCGGTGAACTTGGACAGCTTGACCGCCAGGGGGGGCATGTTGCTCATGTCCTGCGTCATCGCCGTATCCACCATGAACGGGAGACAGACCGATACGCTGACGCCATAAGGCTCCAGCTCCATCTGGAGTCCCTGGGACATGGTGTAAATCCCGGCCTTGGTGCAATCGTAGAGGAGCTTGTTCGGGGCGCCGTAGAACCAGGAAACCGAGCTGGTGTTTACCACGAATCCTTCCCGTTTCTTCATGATATGGGGGATGCAGGTGTGGCACATAAGCATGGTGCCCTTGAGATTGATATCGAGAATTTTCTCCGCTTTCTCGATCGGGGTTTCATAAAGCGGGCCCATCATCAGGATCCCGGCGGTATTGACCAAGCCGTCGATACCCCCGAACTTTTTCACGATCTCGCCGATTCCGGCAAGAACGGATTCGCGCTTGGAGATGTCAATCTCAAAAATCTCCACGGCGGGGGCTTTGCCCTTGGCCTTGGCCGCAACCTCTGCAAGCCCTTTCCGGTTAACGTCGGTGAGGGCGAGGCGGGCCCCTTTGGAAGCGAGATTGAGGGCCACCGCCGCCCCGATGCCGCTGGCGGCGCCGTTCACCACCACCACTTTGTTTTTGAGATAATCTTTCCCGCGTTTGCGAATCATCTTATTCTCTCCTTCATAGGTAGTGGCGGACCTTGGTCGGCGTGTCGGGCAAGCCCCTCATACTATTCGGGACAAACCCGACCACTACATTATTTTATGTACGCAGGCTGAAGCCTGCGGCTACCCTTCTCGTTTACCCCGAGATAATTCGAGGGGCTTTTCTCGCCTTGACCTTTTCTCGCTGTTTATACGTGATACCGGTAATACAAGTACTTCACGTCCTTGAGGGTCTGGGTGAGGTAATAGCGCAGGTTGGGCTTGGTGGCCAGGGTATAAACGATCTTAAAACCCAAATAGAGAGCGCAGATGATAATGACCCAGAGAATGATTTTTACGACGGATAGCAACATATCTCCTCCTTATTGTATTTTTGTAGTGGCCGATCTTGGTCGGCGGGTCGGGCAAGCCCGACTTCAAAAGAAGTCGAGCAAGCTCGACCACTACATTGTTTGCAACACGTATTCCCCATTTTCTGGATCCCTGCTTTCGCAGGGATGACAATCAAATGGCTGAAAATATTCATCAAATTAAGTTAAATAGCGAAATGGGACATAGGGCAATTGTTTAAGCAGGTAAATCATATAACGAACCCGGCGGGGCTTGGAAATAAGCCAGACGAGTCCAAGAACCCCGACGCCCAGAATCGCCAGCAAAACTATAATCAAGGTATTCATATCATCCTCCTCCCATCAGTATCGCCGGTCGGGACGCCCCGGCTCCAGGTTATATAAACTTTTCTTCTGCATTCGTCAATCCACATTTGTCAATTTGTTTATAGGTGGTCTTCCTTTATTAAATTACTGGTGATCAAAGCCGAAGACATCACCGTGGGAATCCCGCCCGACATGTGGGTGGAGGCGCCTACCAGGTAAAGGTTCTTCACCGCCCAGGAACGGGAGCGGGGGCGCATCGGTCCCACGGTCAGGATGTCGAAATCCAGGCCGTAGATGCAGCCCCGCGGGGCCAGAAGCCGCCGCTCGAAATCCAGGGGCGTGGAAACCTTGACGAAGGTGATGTGTTTCTTGATCCCCGGGCAGAACACCCGGTCGAAGAAATTGATGGCTTCTTCCTGGTATTTGGGCTTGAGGAGATCCCAGTTGGTCCCGATCGGGGCGTAAGGCAAGGGGCCGTTGTAGATGAAGTTGACGATGTGATGACCCTTGGGGGCCAGGTCGGGATCGGCGTCGGTGGGCCAGCAGACCAGGGATTGCCCGGCTCCCTCCCGGGGGACCACGTCGGACTTGTAGTCGTACCAGGACTGGTTCAACTGCTCCAGGGAGGTGGCCAGCATGGTATGGTGCGCGTTGAGGTCGGGCTTTTTATCCAGGCCGATGTAAATCATGGGGCATCCCATCGAGGGGGTGTAGGAATTGATGCCGATGTTGATATGCCAGGGCAGGTTTTCCCGCCCGATCATGTGCTTGTAGGTGGTGATGGCGCTGACATTGGAGAGGACGAGGGGAGCGGTGATCTGCTTGCCGTCGGTCGTCCGTACGCCTTTGACCACGTTGTTCTTATCGAGGAGGATCCTATCCACCTGTGTTTTCAGGCGGATTTCCACCCCGAATTCCTTCCCCATCTTGGCCAGGCCGTTGGGAATGGCGACCATCCCGCCCTTGGGATACCAGATGCCGTAGTGCTCGGTGAGGGCGATCAGGCCCAGGAAACCCGGGCAGAGCTCGGGAGTGGCCCCGACGAAATAGCTCTGGAAAGCCATCGAACCCAGGACGGTGGGGTGGCGGAAATATTTCCTGATGACCGTCTCGTGGGTCATGATCATTTTCGGTATCAGGTCGAACATGAGTCCCGGATACTTGAGCGAAAGTTTCAGGGCATCCGACAGGGTCTGGTTAGGGATGGAGAGCATGGGGGCAATGTACTTTTCGATCGATTTCCGGCCTTTTTCCGCGAACTTCTTGAAGTTCCTGCCGTCATGGGGATCAATCTTGGAGATCACTTCGACGGTTTTATCCCAATCCACCGGGTAGGCGAATTTCTCGCCCTTTTCGTTGACGAAGGCGTAAATCGGGTCGCAGGAGATCAGCTGCATGTAATCCTCGGCCTTTTTCCCGCAGAGTTTGAAAACCTCTTTCATGGGATCGATCAATTCCACGATCGAGGCGCCGACGTCGAGCTTGTAACCGTTGTCATCGTAGGTGGAACAACAGCCCCCGATCAGGTCGCTCTGCTCCAGGACCAGGACCTTCAAGCCCTCCTTGGCGATGATCGCGGAGGTGGCCAGGCCGCCGATCCCGGCGCCGATGCAGATCAGGTCGTAATCAAACTGACCGGTTCCGAATTTAACCTTTGGATTTCTGCCCATAATTATCTCCCTTCCTATTTATCAATAACCAATTGCCTTGCCACCGGGTTGCTTTATTTCTGTCATTCCGCACCTGCTGCGGAATCCAGTTCTTTTTTTGTCTGGATTCCTGCTCCCCGACTAAAGCACTCTACGACAAGTTTCGCAGGAATGCTATGAAAATTTACCATTCTGAAATCCGCATTCCGGATTCGCAATTTCTTATATGCGCTTTTTCCCCACATCCTCCATGATCAGATCCGCGGTGATTCCACCCCCGGCGATAACCATGGGCACGCCGCCCCCGGGATGGGTGGAGGCGCCGGTGAGATAAAGCCCTTCGATACTTTTCGAGCGATTCGAGGGTCGGAAAAGAAGGGTGGAGGCCAGGTCGTTCTGGAGGGCGTAAATCGAGCCCCGCGGGGAGAGGAGCCGCCGCTCGAAGTCCACCGGGGTGGAGACCTTTTTGTAGACTAGATGCTTGCGGATGTCGGTCCAGAGGGTTTTCTCGACGTAGGTGATGGCCTTTTCCATGAATTCATCCCGCCGCTCGTCCCAGGTACCGTGGTCGAGTTCGTAGGGGCCCATGGTCAGGAGGTTCAGGGTGTGGTATCCGGAGGGCGCCAGCGCCGGGTCCACATGAGTGGGCCAGCAGACCATGCAGATGGTTTCGTCGGGGAGCTTGCCCTTAAGATATTTCTCGTCCCAGATCTTGTTCATGTCCTGGAACCTGCCGAGTTGCATGGAATGGTGGGCCCGGAAGGGCGGCTTGGTGTTCACCCCGAGGTAAATCATGGGCATGGGCATGGAGAGGATATAGCTTTTGATGCCCTTGACCACCCGGCCCGGGAGATGCTCCTCCCCGATCATTTCGAGATACAGGTTTTTGGCGTTGATGTTGGAGACCACCAGGCGGCTTCTTAATTTGGTCCCATCCTTCAAGATCACGCCCTCCGCCTTCCGGTCCTTGACGATCACCTTGCTGACCTCGGTTTTCAGCTTCAGCTCGAGCCCCTGTTCTTTCCCGGCTTTCAGGATCCCGTTGGGAATGGAGATCATTCCTCCCATCGGGTAATAAACCCCTTCGTGCTCGGTGTATCCGATGGCGCCGTAGAGCCCGGGGCAAAGGCGGGGAGGGAGGCCGGCCCAGTAGGACTGGAATCCGAAGGTGTCGAGGACGGTCTGGTGGGTAAAGAACTTAGAAACAATTTCCTCGTAGGTGAGGACGAAAACCTGCCAGTATTTCATCAGGGCGGGGGCTTTGATCATCATCTTCACCAGGCTCTTCCAGGACTGCATGTCACTGAGCAGGTACTGGTTCATGCCTTTATCCTGGACCACCTTCCAGTATTTGACGTATTTATTCCAGCTCTCCGCGTCTTTTTGACTGTATTTTTGGAAAAGTTTATAGGTAGCGTTGACATCCTGGGGGATATCGATGATGTCTCCTTCCACGGTGCGGAAGGAATAAATCGGGTCGCAGGGCCGAAAGTCGATGTATTTTTCCCGCTTCTGTCCCATCCGGGTAAAAACGGAATCAATGGCCGGGACGAATTCGACGATCGAGGCCCCGGTGTCGAAGTGAAAACCCTTGTCTTCGAAGGTTGAACAGCATCCCCCGATGATGTCGCTCTGCTCCAATACCAAAGTCTTTAAACCTTTGTTGGCCAGGATGGATCCACAGGAGATGCCCCCGCAGCCGGCCCCGATCACGATGGCGTCATAGTCATACTTTTCCATGGTTTTCCTCTCCGTTAATCGCCAGTAACCAAATTCCAAACAAGTGTGCTGGGTATGTATACCTTTTATATTGTTTGTCATTCCGGACTTGATCCGGAATCCAGATTTTTATTGCAGATCCCAGATCTTTTTCCCTGGATTCCCGCTTTCGCGGGAATGACGTTTTAAATCCACAGAAACCCGAAACATTTTCAAATTATTAACTGCCTCCAGAACCCTTCATAAATCCCCCGGGAAACGATTTTACCCGACATGGCGGAAAAGACCACGCCTCCCGGCCAGATGGAATAGTGACCCGCCTGGAAAAGATTTTTCAGGGGGGTGCGGAACCGGACGTGCTTCTTGGCCATATGGCATTTGAGGGAGTCGTACGTCCAGCCCATGATCGAACCTTCCGGATTCAGGGTCCAGCGGGACATCGACCTCGGGGTGGCGAGTTCCTTATAAATTATCTTCTCCGACAATCCCGGGATGATGTATTCGGTTTTCTTAATGATATCGTCTAAAACTTTCTGCTTCAGGTCGCGATATTCCTGATTTCGGGCAAAGGGATCATCGGAATTGGTTTTCCAGCCGTTCTGCCAGTGATAAGAGGTGAAAACCTGGACCACGATCGAGCTTTTACCTTCCGGGGCCAGGTGGGGCAGGTGCAGGGAGGTGGCGCTAATCATGGACCAGCCGAGGTTATGAGCGTTCGGATCGTAAATATCGTAATCGGGCGAGTCATAAGAACGCCAGTAAATGGTATGGTGATCCTTCACGTGCTTTCTCAACTCTTCCCGGTTCATATCCACGCCGAGGAAGGCGGAACTGACCGCTTTGGAGACCCGCGCCTGAAGAATTTTCTGGCCGTCTTGGTGGGGCCAGACATTCGGGTTGTCCAGCATTTCACTGATCAGACGCTTGGGATTACCGGTATTAACAAAGTAATCCGCTTCAAAATGCTCCTGCTTGGAGGTCTCGCAGGCGGTGACCGTCTGGCCGGAGGTGATGATCTTGTCAACGGTGGACTTGAGACGGATCTCCCCGCCCCGTTCCTGATAGGCCTTAGCCAGCTTGTTGACGAAACCCTGGAGACCGGCCTTGGGATACCAGTAATCCTGGACGAAGGCGTACCAGAAAAAGATGTGCATCATCAGGAGCATGTTTTTCACATTGGCCTCGCCGAAGAGCCAGCGGAGGCGCGGCTCGTCGGGAAACATGTCCCTGACGATTTCTTCTCCGGTTTTGGTCATCATCGCCTTGCTGGTGCTCATCAGCGGGATGGATTTGGCCATGAGCCGGAAAATGCTGGCTAATTTTTCCCAGCCCTGGACCGCGAAGGGGAAGGGGCCGCTCTTCATCATCCCTTTCATGGACAGGCACAGGGGGGTGACGAAGTCGAACCATTGATCGATCCCGGCCGCGGACTGGGGGAATCCCTTTTTAAAATCCTCCCGCATCTGGTCGTAGTCGTAGAACATCACGTCGCAGTCCGGGGTGACCCAGCGCCACCTGACCTGCATCCATTCGTCGGGGTCATAGAGGTCCAGATCCTTTAGGATCGGGAAGAGAACTCCAACCTCTTCCGTGGACATGTCCCCGCAATCAAAGTAAAAGCCCTTGCGCCAGACCCCCGACATGTTGCCGCCCACCTGGTTGCCGTGCTCCAGGATCAGGGAGCGTTTCCCCATTTTCTGAAGGTATAACCCGGTGGAAAGCCCGGCGATCCCGCCCCCGATGATGATCACGTCGTATTTTTCTTTCATCGATACCTCCTTAATTAAGAATCAAATTCACTGACCCCCTCACCTCTCCGAGCCGTAGGCTCCTACCCTCCGGCCTGTAAGCCCTACGGGCTGGAAGCGGGGCTGGAAGCGGAGCCGGAGGCCCCGCCCTCTCCTTCAGGACGAGCCTTCAGGATGAGCCTTCAGGACAAGTCCCACGAGGGGAGAGGGAGATATAAAGAAGTGATTTTCCCAAACAATATTTCCCCTCCCTCGATGGGACTCGTCCTGCCCCTCTGGGGTTCTCGTCCTGAAGGAGGGGACTTGTCCCGAGAATATTCGAGGGATGGAGGGGAGGGTGACAAAACAATTTTTTTGAATCTGAGCAGTCATTTTCTTATCCTGATTTCTTCAATTGGTTGTGGATGGCCAGCGCCGCCCGTCGGCCATCGGCCACGGCCTGGACCACCGTGCCGGCCCCCCGGACGATATCCCCGCCCGCGTAAATTCCGGGACGGCCCTTTATTTCCTGGGTGGCTTCATCCACCAGGATCCGGTCCGAACGCCCGAATTCCTTTTGCAGGCAGGAA